>JBIOZN010000299.1:0-4677 GCA_044871175.1 Acidimicrobiales bacterium
GACCCCGGCCAGGCGCGCACCGACCTGCGCATCGAGATGGCCGAGGGCCTGGGGTCGATCAGCGGGCGGATCACGGCCCGAGGGGCGCCGCTGTCGGGCGCCACCGTCACCGCCAGCGGCGCCTTCACCCGCACCACCACCAGCCTGAGCGAGGGCGATCGCGGCTCGTTCGCCTTCCCCCGCCTGCCGCTGGGGGGCGAGTACACGGTGACCGTGGCCCACGACGGGTACGTCACCCAGAGCCGGCGGATCGCCCTCGCCGGCAACGCCTCCGGCGTCAACTTCGACCTGGTGGCCACCACCGCCACCGTCACCGGTGTGGTCGTCAGCGACCAGCTCGGCCCGCTACCGGGCGCCGCCATCACCATCGAGCGCGACAAGCTCAGCTTCCGCAGCGGCAGCGCGGCCGCGCCCGACGCCGGCGCGTTCACCGTGGGCGACCTGCCGCCGGGCACCTACCTCATCACCTTCACCCGTTACGACCACCGCACGGCGTCCCAGCTCGTCACGCTGCAGGCCGGGGAGGTGCGCGACCTCGGCCAGGTCGTGCTGACCTTCACGGGCGCGCCCGAGATACCGGAAACCGGCCGGCTGATCGTGCGCGTCCTGGACAGCGAGGCGGCCGAGCTCACCGGTGCGACGGTGACGCTGGCCGACATCGACGACCCCACCACCATCCTGCGCACCCTGAGCGACACCGCCGGGACCCAGTCCACCTTCGCCTTCGACAGCCTGCCGGTGGGCACCTACACGGTGCGGGTGAGCCGGCCCGCCTACCGCACCGCGACCCGCCGCGTCTCGGTGGGGCTCGGCCAGGAGAGCGTGGAGTTCCGGCTGCTGCGCCTGGGGCAGGCGACGGGGCGGCTGATCGACTCGCTCACCCGCCAGCAGCTCACCGACTATGAGGTCACCGTCTTCCGCATCGAGGCCGACGGCACCGAGACCGCGCTGCCGGCGATCTCGGTGCCTCCCAACGCCCAGCCCAACGCCGACGGCGAGATCCTGTGGGAGACGCCCCCGGCCTCACTGGTCACCGGCCTGTACCGGGTGGCCGTCACCCGCCCGCCCCCGGGCTACGGCGTGGTGGAGGACCAGGTGCTCGACAACAACCTGCCGCCCGACCTGCCGGTGCGCACCATGCGCTTCGCCGTGCGGCCCGACGAAGAGGCGCCCGTGCGCCTGAACGACGTCGAGGCCGACCCCTATCCGGTGCTCAGCGGGCGCATCTTCGTGCCCACCAACGACAGCGGAACGGTCGCCCCGATCAACGCGCCCATCGCGGTGACGCTCACGTGCCCGGGTGGGTTGAAATCCGACGTGCCCGCCGACGTCCTCGTCGACGAGGTGCCCCCCGACGGCATCGACGGCTACCGCTTCGAGCCCACCACGCTCCAGGCGCAACGGCTGCTGGGCGACTGCGTGCTCACCGTGGCGGCCACCGGCTACGTCACCGCCCAGGTACCCCTGCCCCGACCGCTCACCATCAGCGACGGCTTCACGCGTTCCGACCAGATCGTCAACGTCGCCCTGGTCCCACCCTCGGAGGCCATCCGCGGCTCGGTGTTCTGGCGCGACTTCGGCCGCAACGGCGCCCAGGTGGCCGCCCCGGGGGTGAACGTCGCCACCGACGGCGACCGCATCATCGGCTTCTCGCCGACCCAGGGCAACGACCCC
Organism: Acidimicrobiales bacterium; assembly: GCA_044871175.1. Taxonomy (GTDB): domain Bacteria; phylum Actinomycetota; class Acidimicrobiia; order Acidimicrobiales; family Ilumatobacteraceae; genus JBIOZN01. The sequence goes on from JBIOZN010000299.1 coordinate 1,675, forward strand.
AACCAGCCGCCCACCGCCATCCACACGGGCGTCCCCGCCACCACCACCACCGGCGCCAACGGCGAATGGCGGCTCGACGGCCACGTGCTCGGCACCACCACCTACGTCTTCTCCGACCCCACCCGCTTCGTCGACCGGCGGTTCTCCATCACGATCGACCAGAACGGCGTGCGCACGATCGGCGGGGTCGTGAGCACGGGGTCCATCGACGTCGAGCTCAACGCGCTGCCGGGGCGGATCGAGGTTCCCACCCACATCTTGACGGTCGACCCCGCGCCGGCGCCGCTCGTCGCCAGCCAACTCACGGCAACCGGACCGGCACCCGCGACGGTCACGGTGTGCCCACCACCGGATCCGGGATTCCCCAACTGCTCGCCGCGGGATCCCCGCTTCGTCATCAACCAGGCGGCCGCCGGCACCTGGCAACTCGCCGTCGCCCCGCCGCCCAACCACATTCTCGCTCCGGGCAACCCCACCAACTTCAGTGCCTTCGTCGACCCGAACGCCACGGTGGTCACCGACCCGATCGCCTTCATCGAGCTCGGCCGCATCGACGTCACCGTCGTCGACCAGACCACGAACCAGCCCGTCACGACGGTCACTCCGCAGGTCACCATCCAGCAGGTCCCGCGGCCGACCGGGCCGCTTCCGGGTGATCCGAACTTCCCCGGTCGGTCGGAGCCGGTGAACGGCAACGGCCAGGTCTCGTTCTCGGGGATCCCGGTCAACACCGTCGGCCCGGTCGGGCCCTCCGTCGTGTACGCGGTGCGCGTCCAGGCCGCCGGCTACGACACCAGCCAGGCGGTCTTCACGATCACCGGCGGGGCCCCCGGGTCGGCCGGCGGTACCGGGGCCGCCGGGGTGGTGGGCGTCTTGGCCGGCTCGAAGCCGCAGGTGCGGGTCGCGCTCCCGGCCTTCGGGTCGCTGAAGGCCAGGGCCATCGGGCGGATCGGCACCGACGCCAGCGCGCCCACCGAGCCGCTGCCCACCTCGCCCCCGGCCACGGTCACCGCCACCCGGCTGTACGACAACTTCGGGACCCCCGTTGCCCCGACAACCACCAACCCGCCCATCGCGGCCGACGGCACGTTCACTGTCAGCGGGCTGCCCGGCTACTACACGATCCAGGTCACCCACCCCTACTTCGACGGGCTGGTGGCCCAGCCGCCTTACGACGTTCCCCAGCTTTCGCTGTACCGCATCCAGAACAACCAGAACAGGGACCTGACGGCCCAGCCGTTCGTGCTGGCCATCAAACCCGGCATCCTCGACCTCACGGTGGTCACCAGCGCCACCGGTGGCTCGGCCGTCGTGCTCGCCGACGTCCAGGTGCTGACCACTGGCCCGAACCCCGTGATCGTCCGCCAGGGCAACACCGGTCCCGACGGCAAGCTGCGGCTCACCGGCATCACGCCCGGGTCGTACACGCTGACCATCAGGAACCGAGACGCCAACGGGATCGACCTGAACTACCCGGTCGAGGTGCCGATCGCAATCCCGCGTGGCGACACCGACGCCCAGCGCACCACCACCGTGGTCGCCCCCTCACCGGAGGTCGGGGGTTCGATCACCGGCATCGTGGGCGCCCGCAACAGCGAGGGCGACCTCATCGCGCGCCCGGCGACCATCACCGTCACGCGCACCTACGACCAGCCCCAGATCGACGTCAACGGCAACCTCACCCCCAACGCCGCCGACGAGAACGACCTGAACCCGGCGCCCGCCCCGTCGGTCACGGCCAACCCGGCCACGCTCCCCGCGCCGCCGGAGGCGGAGGCCGTCTTCGCGTTCACCAACCTGGCCGCCGGCATCCATCACCTGACGTTCTCCGACGACCCCGCCTACACCGCGCCGAAGTCCAACCCCGACCCCGTGCCGGTCGGCCTGTTGCCGGTGACCCTGACCCGGGTCGACTACACCGCCAAGGACGTCACCCTCACCGTCAACGTCACGGAGGTGGGCGGCGGGCCGCTGCCGGGCGCCACCGTCACCCTCGTCTCGCCCGACAACGAGACCCTCACCCCGGTGACGTCGACCGGCGGCAGCTACACGTTCGCCCCGGTGGCGCCCGAGCTCGTCGCCTATCGCCTCAGCGTGAGCGAACCGCTGCATGCCTCTCTGCTGGATCAGGCCGTCACCATCAGCCCCGACCCCGACGGCGCGTTGGCGGTGCCCGTCGCCCTGGCCGCCAACCGCTCCACCATCACCGGGCTGGCCCGCAAGCAGGCCACCGAGGGCGCCGCCCCGACCCCCATGGTGAACGAGGGCACCGTTCACCTCTACCTGCTGCCCAGCATCAGCGGGCCGGTGGGCCAAGAGGTGGCGCCCCCGGCGACGCCGGACGGCAACGGGCGCTACTCGTTCACGATCAACCGGAGCGGGCAGTTCCTCGTGCGCGTGGAGCTCCCGGGCTACGCCACGGGCGAGGCGGTGGTGAGTGGCGTCGTGCTGGGGGAGACGCGCACCGTGCCGCCCATCGACCTCGTCGCCGCCGGCACGGTGGTCATCACCGCCAACGGGCCACCCGCCGACGACGCCTCGCTGGCGGTCGTCGTCACCCAGCCGGCGGGCACGTCCATCACGCCCCAGCGAACCGGGCGCGTGTTCACCTTCGCGAATCTCGACCCGCGCCTGAGCTACCGGTTCGAGGCCCGGGCCACCGGCTTCGTGCCCGCCGCCGTCACCGTCGACCTGCAGGTGGGCGAGACGCGCCCCGAGACGCTCACGCTGGTCGAGCGCGCCCTGCAGGTCACCGTCACCCCCGTCGCCGACGGCACCGGAGCCACCGTGCAGATGCAGTTCGGCGCCGACCCGCCGCGCCCACCCACCAGCACGGCGGCCAACGTGTACACCTTCGGCCGCCTGCCCACGGGGGCGGCCACGGTGACCGTGAGCAAGGCCGGCTACCGGACCCAGACGGCGAACGTCACCATGGGCGACGGCACCCAACCCCAGACCCTTTCCGTGACAATGCACCCCGACGTCACCGTCACGGGCACGGTC
>JBIOZN010000300.1:0-3056 GCA_044871175.1 Acidimicrobiales bacterium
GTCGTGTCGGGGGGGCAGGCCGGGTCGGTGCCGGCGCCGGCGGCATCGGCGGGGGTCGTCGTGTCGCTGGCGGCATCGGCCGCGGCGGTCGTGGTGGCGGTCGCCGGCGAGTCGGTGGCGGTCGCCGGCGAGTCGGTGGCGGCACCGGGCGGCGGGTCGGCCGTGGCCGGGGCCGATCCGGCGGACCCGTCGGCGGCGTCGGTTCCGGTGGTGTCAGCGGTGGCGGCGGTATCGATGGTGCCCGTCGCGCCCGGGTCGGCGGCGGCGTCAGCGGGCGGGCACGCGGGCTCGGCGGGCGCCGGCATGTCGGGGGTGCCGGCGGCGAGCACCGCCCGCACCAGGTTGGGCCGCCACACGGTGCCCCCGTTGGCCATGGCCGAGTAGGCGTTGGCCATCTGCAACGGGGTCGCCAGCATGTCGCCCTGCCCGATCGCGAGCTGCACCGCGTCGCCGAGGTAGAACTCGCAGGTGGTGAAGGCGTCGGGGTTGTCCTCGCATCCCTTCTTGCGGGTGGCCGGGTCAGGCACCAGCCCGGTGGACTCGTCGGCCAGCTGGATGCCCGTGCGGGCGCCGAACCCCCACTGCTTCACCCCGTCCTGCAGCACCTCGCCCTGTCCGTTGCGCCACATCTCGTCGCCCAGCCGGTAGAAGAACACGTCGCTCGACACCGTGAGCGCCCGGGGCAGGTCGACGACGCCGTGGCGGGCCTTCCCGGCGTTCTGGAAGGTGCACTTGGCCGTGGTGGCGTCACAGCCGACGGGCAGCGTGTACTCGCCCTGGTCGTTGATGGTGTCGTAGGGGCTCCCGATGAAGCCACTGGCCAGGGCGGCGTAGGCCACGAACGGCTTGAAGGTGGACGCCGGCGCGTACTGGCCCTGGGTGGCCCGGTCGAACAGCGGGCTGCCGGCGTCCTTGCCGAAGATCTCCTCGAACTTCTGCTGCGAGATGCCGGCCTGGAACCAGCGCGGGTCGAACGGCGGGTTGGACGCCAGGGCGATCACGCCGCCGTTGGTGGGGTCCTCCACCACCACCGCGCCCGAGGGCGCCGGGTAGTTGCCCCACGAGCGGACGATGCGGCCCTGGTCGTCGTGCTCGGGGCTGGGTGCCCGGGTGCGGCGCTCGGCCAGCGCCTTGGCCAGCACCTGCTCGGCCAGCTGCTGCACCCGGATGTCGATGTTGAGCTGGATGTCGTTGCCGGCCACCGGCGGTCTCTCGTCGACCACGCGGACGATGCGCTCGCGAGCGTCGACTTCGTAGGTGATCGTGCCCGGCGTGCCCCGCAGTTCCTTCTCGTAGAACTTCTCGATGCCGGCCGCGCCCACCTTGTCGCTCAGCTCGTAGCCCTCGGCCAGGTAGTCGTCCTTGTTGTCCTCGTTGATGCGGGCCATGTAGCCGATGACGTTGGCGCCGATGGGGCCGTAGCGGTAGACGCGCTGCCAGCTCTCGGACACCTCGACGCCCGGGAAGTCCTCCCGCCGCTCCTTCAGGTAGTTGGCCTCGGCCTCGGTGACGTCGTCTTTCAGCGGGAACGGCAGGTAGCGGTCGTCGACGCCGCTCTGGTAGCGCGCCTCGAGGTCGTCGGCCGACACCGCGAGCACGCCCGAGAGGCGGAGGAACATCTCGCGGCGCTCGTCCTTGGTGGCGATCTCGTCCCGGTCGATCGTGACCACCAGGGCGCGCTTGTTGTCCACCAGCACCCGCCCGTGCAGGTCGAGGATGCGGCCCCGTAGCGGCTGGAGCTGCACCGTGCGCAGGTTGTTGGTGACCTCCTGCACCTCGTACTTGGGCGCGGCCGCCACCTGCAGGTACCAGAGCCGCCCGAACAGGGCGGCGAAGAGCGCCACCACCACCACCCCGAGTACAGAGAGGCGCACTCGGGGGGCGTCGGGCACGACGCCCATTCTGCCCCGTCACCCGATCGCAACGTCGGCAGCCGCCCGACGCCCGCCGGCCCGACGCCCGCTCAGCCAGCGCCCCGCTCAAGGTGCACATCCCTGCCTCAGGCAGCCGAATGCACCGCAGAGGTGCAGATTCCTGACCGAAGCGGTCCTTGGCCCGGCGATCCCCCGCTCGAGGTGCACATCCCTGCCTCAGGCAGCCGAATGCACCGTAGAGGTGCAGATTCCTGACTGAAGCGGGGTCCGTGGCCGAGTGAGCCGGGTCAATGGTGGGCTCAGGTGGGGGGCCGGGCCGGCTACGACACCAGCACCCAGCGCTGCACGCGCAACGTGATCGGCATGAGCAGTCCGTTCACGATGGCCACGACGGCGACGACGGTGGCCAGGTCCCACGTGAACACGTCGCTGACCCCCACCAGCACGCCCACCAGGGCGTACAGCAGCACGCCGGCGGCGCTGGCGGCCGCTCCCACCAGCATCGTGGCCCACCACACGTCGCGCAGCATGCGGTCGCTCAGCCGGGCGGCGATCCAGGCCGCCAGCGTGTACGACAGCGCCGACAGCCCGAAGGGGCTGTTGAGCATGAGGTCGTACATCACGCCGAGGGCGAAGCCGGCCACGATCCCGCGCTCGCCCGCTCCCACCAGCCCGCCGGCGATGGCCAGGCCCAACATGATGTCGGCGGCCGCCCCGCCGATGCGCAGATCGGCCAGCACGGTCATCTGCAGGGCCAGGGCCGGTAGGTACACGAGCGGCCCCCGCACCCACGGGCTGTCGACCAGGCGCCGTGGCGCCCGCGCGTGGGCCGCCCCCGCTCCGATCGCCATCAGCCGGGCACTTCCAGGATCACCCGCACGAACGACAGGTGCCCGAGGTCGGTGTTCGGCCGCACCAGCACCCGCTGCTCGACGCCGCCGGGCTCCTTCTCGGCCGACACCACCTCGCCCAGGGGCAGGTCGGCGGGGAACAGGCTCTTGGCGTCGGCGCCGCTGGTGTACACGGGGTCACCCCGCTTGAGGTCGGCGTCGTTGCCGATGTTCTCCACGCCCAGTGGCTCATCCACGCCGCGCCCGTAGGCGGTGCCCTGCTCGATGGTGGCGCCCTCGGTGCTGGTGATCTTGACGCCAACGAACAGCTCGGGGTCGTTCAGCAGCCGCA
>JBIOZN010000301.1:0-6263 GCA_044871175.1 Acidimicrobiales bacterium
CGGGGCGAGGAGGAGATCTTCGAGCGGGTGCGCCAGGGGCCCGCCGTCGAGATCCTGCACGACACGGTTGGCGAGGCCGTCGACACGGTGCTCGACGGGGCGCGCCTGGCCGTCACGCTGCGTCGCGCCCGCGCCGAGCACCTGGAGAACCTGCGCGCCGCCCTCGACCCGTCGGTGCCCGTGCTGTACGTGCCCGAGCTGTTCGCCCGCACCCACGGCCGCCGGGTGGCGGGCATGGTGGCCGAGGCCCTGGGCGAGGAGCTGGGCGGGTGACGGCGACGGCGCCGAGGACGCGGCGCGCCGGCAGCGTCGAGGAGCTGCTGGCGGCCAAGGAAATCGTGATCAGCTGCGGCTCGGGTGGCGTGGGCAAGACCACGACGGCCGCCGCCCTCGGCGCCATGGCCGCCGCCCACCTCGGCGGCAAGGTCCTGGTGGTCACCGTCGACCCGGCCCGCCGGCTGGCCAACGCCCTGGGGCTGGAGGCGTTCGGCAACGTCGAGCGGCGGGTCCCGCCGGAGGCCTTCACCGCCGCCGGCGTCGAGCCCCAGGGCGAGTTGTGGGCGGCCATGCTCGACACCAAGCAGAGCTGGGACGACCTCGTGCGCCGCCATGCGCCCGACGCCCGCACACGCGACGCCATCCTCGCCAACCCGCTGTACACGAACCTCACCGCCCGGTTCACGCACAGCCACGACTACATCGCCATGGAGCGGCTGTACGAGATCCACACCTCGGGGCGCTACGACCTCGTGGTCGTCGACACGCCGCCCACCCGCAACGCGCTCGACTTCCTCGACGCGCCCGCCCGCATGGCCGACTTTTTCGGCAGCCGCCTGCTGCGTTGGCTCACCGTGCCCTATCGCAGCCGGGTGTTCACGATGGCGTCGAAGCCGTTCTACCAGATGGCCGACCGCATCCTGGGCACGCAGTTCCTGAAGGACATCGCCGAGTTCTTCATGTTGTTCCAGACCATGGAGAAGGGCTTCGTCGAGCGGGCCCGGGCGGTGACGCGCGTGCTGGCCGACCGGCGCACCACGTTCGTGGTGGTCACCACCCTGGAGGCGGCGCCGGCCGACGAGGCCGAGTTCTTCATCGCCGCCCTCGGGCAGCGGAAACTGCATCTGGGCGCCCTGGTGCTGAACAAGGTGCTGCCCGCCTCGTTCACCGACCGGGCCGCCACCGAGGCGGCGCGCCGGCTGCACCACGAAGTCGAGCAGCCCGAGCTGGCGCTGAAGCTCGCCCCGGCGGTGGACGCGCCCGCCGGGCAGGTGGCGCGGGTGCTGGGCGAGGTGGCCGACAGCTTCCGCAACTTCCAGGTGGTGGCCAAGCGGGAGGCCGAGCAGCGCGCCGAGCTGGCCGTCGCCCCCGAGGTGACAGTGGCCGTGCCCTACTTCGACGCCGACATCCACGACCTCGACGGCCTGCTCGCCCTGGGCGATCGCCTCTGGCACTGATGTGTTTTCGGCGCGCCAACTCTTCTGGGGGGGGGCGTGTTCTCGGGGGGGCGTCTGTGGCGAGTTCGGGTCGCAGGACGACATCAACTCTCCACGAACGGCGGGCGGGCGCCCGCTCGGGCATCGCGCCCGTCACCGCGAGTGCGCCTGCGATCGCCACGACTGGCTTGCCTACCCGCGTCACGCCGATCAGTGGAAGTCGACTCCGGCGGCGATCAGGACGACGAGGATCGCCGCTACGAGCCAGTCGACGGCGAAGCAGAACGGGGGCCACCAGCGGGTGTTGGCCACGAAGTGATGGCGGTGCTGCCACAGGTCCTTGCACCCGTGGCCGGCGTAGGCCACGACCAGGAGCCACGCGGTGCCGGTCACCGCACTCGCCGCCAGCACGACGAACATCGCGGCCACCGCCACTTCGACGGCGATGACCTTCGCTCGTCCGTCGGCGACCGCGAAGCCGATGTAGACCGAGGCGATCACCCCGATGGTCAGGGCGTGGAACGTCGACAGATCGAGCCACCAGAAGGCCCACGCCGCCGCCACATTGAATCCGCCGACGACGAAACCCCACAGCACGGGCACCCGGAGCGAGTGTCGTTGTGGTGGCGTCGCAGTGGTCATGCCACGGTCTTTCGCGGGATGGTGCCGGGCCGGCCCGGACTCGGGGTGGGCGGCGGCTAGCGGGCGGTGAAGCCGAGGCGGAAGCGGCGAACGGCGGGGGCGAAGAGGTTCGGCTCCACGTCGGGCTCCTCGAGCGGGTGCAGCCCGGTGAGGCGTCGGGTGAGCTCGGTGAACAGCACGGCCAGTTCGGTGCGGGCGATGTTGGCGCCCAGGCAGAGGTGCGGGCCGAAGCCGAAGGCCACGTGGGGGTTGGGTGAGCGATGGATGTCGAAGCGGAACGGGTCGGTGAACACGGCCTCGTCCCGGTTGGCCGAGGGGTAGACGAGCATGACGCGGTCGCCCCGTTGCACCGGCTGGTCGCCGATGTGGCTGTCGGCCACGGCGCGCCGGAAGAAGTTGTTGAGCGGCGTCACCCAGCGCAACAACTCCTCGACGGCGCCGGGCACCAGGGACGGGTCGGCGGCCATCTCCTCCCATTGCACCGGGTGGTCGCACAGGACCCGCAGGCCGTGGCTGATCAGGGTGCGCGTGGTCTCGGCGCCGCCGGCGATGAACAGCCCGGTCTCGTGGAGGACGGCGTTGGGCGGCAGCCGCTCGCCGTCGATCTGCGCCCGGACCCAGATCGACAGCAGGTCGCCACCGGGGCTGGCGCGCTTGGCCGGCAGCACCTCCTGCACGAGGGTTGCGAACTCCATGTTGGCGTCGATGAAATCGGCGAACACCCGGCCCGAGCGGTCGCGGTCGTCGGTGCGCATGAGCCGTTCCGACCAGCTCTTCACGTCCCGCCAGCGGTCTTCGGGGAAGCCGATGAGGCGACAGGTGAACCGGGCCGGCAGCTGGGCGGCGATCGCGTCCACCACCTCCATCTCGCCGGCGTCGAGAACGGCGTCGATCAGTTCGCTGACGAGGGCGCGGAACTCCGCAGCGCGGGCGGTCGCCGCTCCCCGAGTGAACTCGTGCTGCACCAGCATGCGCTGCTGGCGGTGGCGCGGGTCGTCCTGGGCGATCATGTTGATCTCGTCGGGCGCGTAAATGGCGCGGTAGCCCAGCCCCGACACGAACACCTGCGAGCGCCGTTCCACGTCCATGACGTCGGCGTGGCGGGTCACCGCCCACAGCCCGTTGCGCTCGTCCCGGTACACGGGCTCGTGGGCCCGCATCCAGGTGAACGGCTCCTCGGGGCGCGTCTGCCACCAGTTCGAGTCGAGCAGGTCGACGGTGGGCCGGGCGGCCAGGCCGACCCCGACCCGCCGGCTCCTCCCGGGTCGCGCCTCGGTCGGCGTCGGCTCCAGGTCGTCGTCGCCGGCCACGCGGCCAGCATGCCTCATGGCGCCGCACGGCGCAGTGGCGCGACCCAGCGCGGTGGCGCCACGGCACGCCGTCGGGCCGCGGGCAAGATGGGGCCGTGCCCACCGTGTCGGAGCTGTCCCGCCTGCACACGAGCCTCGACCGGGCCGACGTGGCGCACCTGCAGCGGCTGGTCGGCGAGTGGGGGCTCCTCGCCGACCTCTGTTTCGCCGACCTGCTCCTGTACGTGAAGGCGCACGACGGCCGCTGGCTGGTGCTCGGCCAGGTGCGCCCGGCCACGAACCAGACCCTCTACGCCGCCGACTGGATCGGCACGTTCGCCAACGCCACCGAGGCTGCGCTGCTGGAGGCCGCGGCCCGGGGCTGCGCGGCGCTGGAGGGCGAGATCGATGTGCAGGAGGCACCGGGCGGGGCCCGGATGCTGGCCATCCCCGTGCGCCGGGACGACCGCCTCATCGCCGTGCTCACCCGGGAGTGGTCGCCCGAGACGACCCGGCCCGTCGGTGCGCTCGAGCAGGTGTACCTGCACATCTTCGGCCGCTTCTCGGCCATGATCACCGAGGGCACGTTCCCTTTCGCCGACGCCCAGGCGGCCGCCAGCGGGCCGCGGGTGGGCGACGGCGTGATGGTGCTCGACGAGCACGCTCGGGTCGAGTACGCGTCCCCCAACGCCGTCTCGGCCCTGCACCGGGTCGGCATCACCGCCAATGCCGTGGGGCTGCGCCTGGCCGAGCTCGGCTTCAACGACGCCCCCGTGCGCGCCGCCTACGAGACCCGCAGCCCCATCACCGAGGAACAGGAGCAGACCCCGGAGGTCACCATCCTCACCCGCTGCATCCCGATCCTGGAGGGTGAGGAGGTCACCGGTGGGGTGCTGCTGCTGCGCGACGTCTCCGAGCTGCGCCGCCGGGATCGGCTGTTGCTGAGCAAGGACGCCACCATCCGGGAGATCCACCACCGGGTGAAGAACAACCTGCAGACGATCTCGTCGCTGCTGCGGCTGCAGGGCCGGCGCCTGTCGTCGCCCGAGGCCAAGGTGGCCATCAACGAGTCGGTGCGGCGGATCCGCACGATCGCCCTCGTGCACGAGACGCTGTCGCGGGAGGCGGGCGACGACGTGCGCTTCGCCGAGATCGTCCGGCCCCTGGCCCGCATGGCCGAGGAGGGCTTGCAGTCACCCGACCGGCCGGTGCGCTTCCGGGTGCAGGGTGACGCCGGCAAACTGCCGGCGGGAATCGCCACCCCGCTGGCCGTCGTGCTCACCGAGCTGCTCCAGAACGCCGTCGACCACGCCTTCGGCGACGATCGCCACCCGGGGTCGGTGGTGGTCGTCCTGGCCAACGACGGCGAGACGCTCACCCTGGCGGTCGTGGACGACGGCGTGGGGTTGAGCGAGGGCTTCCGCATCGAGACGGCCACGAGCCTGGGCCTCTCCATCGTGCGCACGCTCGTCACCACCGAACTGGCGGGCACGATCGAGATGCGCCCTGCGACCCCCGAGGACTTCGGGCGCGCCGGCATCGGTGAGCCCGCGGGTCCCGGCACCATCGTCGATCTGCGGGTCCCTGTGGAACCCGACGGGCGCTGACAGGAGCAGACAGGAGCACGGCGGGCGGTGGTGCGAACAGGAGCAGACAGGAGCAACCCGTTCACGCCCGACTGGGGCGTGGCGCCGCCGGTGCTCGTCGGGCGCGACGAGATCATCGCCGACGCCATGGCCGCGCTGCAGGCGGGGCCGCGCCACCCCCGCTTCACCCAGGCGTTCGTGGGCGAGCGCGGGGTGGGCAAGACCGTCCTGCTCGACGCCGTCGGCGCGGCGGCCGCCGCTCGCGGGTGGGCGGTGAGCCACCAGGCGGTGCGGGCCGGTCACTTCCTCGAGCCGCTGCTCACCGTCGGGCTGCCCCATGTGCGCCTGGCGCTCGGCCGGCGCCGTCCCCGACCGGCGCCGGTGGAGATGACGGCGCAGGTCGACCTCGGCGTGGTGAAGGCGAGCGCGGCCCGCAAGGCGCGCGTCGACCTGTCCAGCCTGGCCAGCCGGCTGGAGGTGGCGCTGGCCGAGGTGGGGGAGCGGGGTCAGCGCGCAGGTCGAGGGGTCCTGATCACGCTCGACGAGGTGCACGAGGGCGACCAGCGCGTCGAGCTCCCGGTGCTGTCCCAGACGATCCAGCTGCTCACCAAGCGGCGAGCCCTCCCCGTGGCCCTCCTGCTGGCGGGGCTGCCCCACACCGTCGACGTCTTGAGCGGGCCCGCCATGACGTTCCTCGAGCGTCTGCCCAAGGTCCGCATCGGGTTCCTCGACGCCGACGCCACGCGCCTGGCCCTCACCAAGCCGGTGGCCGACAACGGTGGCCGGCTGCTCGACGACGCCCTCGGCGAGCTCACCGTGGCCAGCGGCGGCTATCCCTACCTCGTGCAGCTGCTGGGCTTCCACGCCTGGGAAGCCGCCGGCGGGCGCACGATCGGACGGGCCGAGGCACGCACGGCCATCGAGCGGGCCGCCGCCACCATGGAGGCCAACCTGTTCGCGCCCCGTTGGCAGCGGCTGGCGCCCAAGGAGCAGGACTACCTGGCGGCGGTGGCGCAGTACGGCGACGTGGCCCGCACCGCCGACGTGGTGCGCGACCTCGACGCCGGGTCGTACGGCGACGTGAGCTACCTGCGGACGCGCCTGTTGACCAAGGGCATGCTGCGGCCCGTGGGGCGCGGGCTGGTGGGGTTCACGTTCCCCCGCATGGCCCCGTGGGTGCGCCGCCAGCGGGGCGAGCGCCCCTCGTGACCCTCAGGAGGCGGCGGCGGCCGCTCGTCGCCGGGCGACCCACGCCCGGCGAAGCTTGCGGCGCTCGTCCTCCGACGTCCCTCCCCAGATGCCCGAGTCCTGGT
>JBIOZN010000302.1:0-2491 GCA_044871175.1 Acidimicrobiales bacterium
CCGATGGATCAATTGGTACAACGCGTCGAGGTTGCACACCAGCCTCAAAGGGATCCCACCGATCGAATGGGAACAGCAGTACTCTCAAGCCTCATAACCACCCGTCCGGCCGACGGGGAGATGCCCATTCTCCAGGGGAGTGGCGATGCCTGACCCGGGCGAGATGAGCGCGCCGTCGCTGGCCACCCCGCAGGGGTGGCAAGTGTCTGTGGCTTTTTCGCGGTGGGTGAGCGGGTGTTGACGATCACGGCGTTGCGCGACGCCGAGTACCTGGTTTCGTCGGTCGCGTTGGGGATCGATGAGTACTACGCCGGTCAGGGGGAGGCGCCAGGGATCTGGTCCGGTGGTTGGGCGGAGGGGCTGGGTCTGGTGGGGGTGGTGGAGGCCGACCAGTTGCGGGCGCTGGTCGAGGGCCGGCATCCGGGGACCGGCGTGGAGTTGCTGGCCGGGCAGCGGGCACGTTCAGTGCACGCCTTCGACGTGACCCTGTCGGCCCCCAAGTCGGTGTCGTTGTTGTGGGCGTTGGGCACCGAGGGGACCGCCGACGTCGTGTCGGCCGCCCATCGGGAGGCGGCGGCCGAGGCGCTGGCCGTGCTGGAGTCCAAGGCCGCGGTCGCCCGCCGCCAGGTGGACGGGGTCCGCACCCGGGTGCCCACCGACGGGTTCGCCATCGCCGCTTTCACCCACCGCACCTCGCGGGCCGGCGACCCCCAGTTGCACACCCACTGCCTCATCCCCAACCTGGTCCGACGGGAGGACGGTCGCCACGTCGCCTTCGACGCCGCCCTGCTCTACGAGTGGGGGCGGGCGGCGGGATCGGTCTATCAGAACCACTTGCAGCGCCTGCTGGTGGAGCGGCTCGGGGTGCGGTGGGGGCCGGACCGGCACAACACCCGGGAGCTGGAGGGGTTTAGCCGGGAGCAGCTGCGGGCGTTCTCCAAGCGGACGGTGGCGATCGAGGCCGAGCTGGAGGCCCGGGGGGCCCGGTACGAGTCGCCGGTGCTGGCTATGCGGGCCGACGATCAGGCGTCACTCAGGACGCGGCCGGCCAAGGACCACTCGCTGTCACCAACCGTGCTGCGGGACCGGTGGGATGGTGAGGCCGCCCGGGTGGGCCTGCGGATCGGCCGGGAGCTCGACGGAGCGGTGACCAGTCGCGGCGGGCTGTGGGTGCCGCCATCGTGGGAGCAGACGGTGACGGCGCTCGCCGATCCCGAGACGGGGTTGTGCGCCCGATCGGCCCGGTTCGGCCACTCCGACGTGGTCGAGCAGTTGTGCGCGCTGTCGGCGGGTCGGTTCATAGCCGACGAGGTGCTCGGCCTGGCCGACCGGTTCCTGGCCTCCGAGCACGTCGTGCGGCTGGTGCCGGAGGGCAACGGCCGCCGCCCGGCACAGTGGTCGACCACCGCCCACCGGGCCCTGGAGGACGACGTCCGCTCCCTGCTCGAGCAGCTCGCCGCCCGCGCCGCCCGCGCCGTGCCGGCGCCGGCAGTCGCCGAATCATTGATCGGGGTGTCCGGATTGGGGGTCGACCAGGTCGGCGCCGTGCGAGCGCTGACCGGAACGGGCGTCGGGCTGCGAGCGGTGCTCGCCCCCGCCGGGTTCGGCAAGACCTTGATGGTCCACGCCGCCGCCCAGGCCGCCGCCCGCGACCACCGCCCGGTCGTGGCCGTCGCCACCACGGCCAAGGCGGTCGGCGAGCTCGAGGCGGCCGGCCTGCCGGCCAAGACGATCGCCCGGCTCCGGCTCGACCTACAGCAGGCGCCGTTGCCGACCGGCTCGGTCGTCGTGCTCGACGAGGTCTCCCAGACCGCCACCCGTGACGCTCGCACCGTCCTCGCGGCCGTGGCCGCCTGCCCCGGCGCGCAACTGTGGGTGCTCGGCGACCCCCGCCAGTCCCAACCGGTCGGTCCCAGCGGGTTCGCCGACGAGATCACCCGGCTCGTCACCGCCGGTGCCATCCCCTCTGCCGAGCTGACCGTCAACCGCCGCCAGCACCACCCCGCCGACCGAGACGCGCTCGCCCTGCTCCGAACCGGACGGCCAGCCGACTCGCAGGCGGTACGCGACGCGCACGGCTGGGAGCACAACCACGCGTCTCCGCACGAGACCCGGCGGGCGCTGGCCCTGGCGGCGGCAGCCGACATCGCCGCCCACCCGCCCGGTCAGGTCGTCGCGCTCACCGTCTCCCACGGCGAGGCCGAGGACCTCGCCGACCGCATCCGCGCCCACCTCACCGCCACGGGCCGCCTCGCCGGTCCCGCCCTGACCGGACCGGGCTGGACCACCGACCGCGCCTACCAGGCCGGCGACCGCATCCTCCTCCACACCCGCTGCGGCCCCCCCTCGGAACGGCTGGTCAACGGGACCACCGGCACCGTCACCGCCGCCACAAGCGACGGGCTCACCGTCGCCGTCGACCACGGCGGAGAAGCCCAGCTGCCCGGCGCCTTCGTGCGTGGTTGTCGCGCCAACGGCGCCCCCAACGTCT
>JBIOZN010000303.1:0-5111 GCA_044871175.1 Acidimicrobiales bacterium
CAAGATCTTCACGCCCCAGGGCAAGGCCCTGTCCGACTCGGCCGCCCGCGACGTCCAGGTGCTGGTGGTGGGCAACCCGGCCAACACCAACGCCCTCATCGCCGCCCGCAACGCCCCCAAGCTGCAGCCGACGCAGTTCACCGCCATGACCCGGCTCGACCACAACCGGGCCAAGAGCCAGCTGGCCGCCCGCCTCGGTGTACCCGTCGAGTCGGTCCGCACGATGACGATCTGGGGCAACCACTCCACCACCCAGTACCCCGACCTGTTCCACTGCGAGGTCAACGGGAAGAACGCCTACGAAGCCGTCGGCGACCACGCCTGGGTCGACGGCACGTTCATCCCCACGGTGGCCAAGCGGGGTGCGGCCATCATCGAGGCCCGGGGCGCCTCGTCGGCGGCGTCGGCCGCCAACGCCGCCATCGACCACATCCACGACTGGGCCCTGGGCACGGCCGACGACGACTGGGTGTCGATGGCCGTGTGGTCCGACGGCAGCTACGGTGTGCCCGAAGGGCTGATCTCGTCGTTCCCGTGCCGGTGCCGCAACGGGCAGTACGAGATCGTGCAGGGACTCGACATCGACGACTACTCCCGCCAGAAGATCGACGCGTCGGCGGCCGAGCTGGCCGACGAGCGCAACGCGGTGAGCGAGCTCGGTCTCATCGGGTGACGGGCGCGCCCGCCGGGGGCGATGGGCTCCCCCGGGTGCTGCTCGTGTGGGACGCCCCCAACATCGACATGGCCCTCGGCGCCATCCTGGGCACCCGCCCGAGCGCGGCCAACCGCCCGCGCTTCGACGCCGTGGGCCGGTGGCTCCTGCGCCGGGCCGAGCGGGCGGGCCCGGGCACCGTCGCCGAGGCCACCGTGTTTACCAACGTCCTTCCGGGCAGCGCCGACGTGGTGCGGCCGTGGGTGGACGCCCTGCGCAACAACGGCTTCGCCGTGTTCGCCAAGCCCAAGCTCACCGAGGCCAGCGACGTCGACGACGACATGCTCGCCCACCTCGACCGGCGTCACGGCGAGGGCGGGCTGCGCGAGGCGGTGGTCGTGTCGGGCGACGGCCGGGCCTTTCGCGAGCCGCTCGAACGGCTGGCGGCCGAGGGCGTCGCCGTCACCGTGCTCGGTTTCCGGGAGCGGGCGTCGTTCGCCGTGCTGTCGGACGTGATCGAGTTCATCGACCTCGAGGACATCGCCGGCGTGTTCCTCGAACCCTTGCCGCGCGTCACCCTCGACTCCCTGCCGCCCGAGGGGGCCTGGCTGGCGCCCCTCAAGCCGCTCACCGCCCTGCTGGCCCCCTGACGCGGCGGCGGCCGCCTAGGGTCGCCGCATGCTGCTGCTCGCCGTGCTCGTGCTGGGTCTGTTCGCCGGGTGGATCGCCCAGCTCGTGGTACCCACGCACGCCCGTATCAGCTGGGCCGAGGCGTTGGTGGTGGGGCTCCTCGGCTCGCTGGTGGGCGGCCTGCTCGCCAGCCTGCTGTTCGGCGACGGCCTCCGGCTGCGGCCGAGCGGGATCGTCGGCTCCGTCGTCGGCGCCATCCTCGTGCAGCTCGTGTGGCGGGCCGTGCGCCCGAAGCCGGCCCCGCGGCGCCCCCAGCACCAGGGCCGGGTCACACCCAAACGGCGGTAACGGGCGGGGCCCATCCCTGCCTCGGGCACCCGGTTGCACCGTAGAGGTGCAGATTCCTGACCGAAGCGGCGCCGGGGCGCCTCAGCTGGTCGCCACCTGGGCGGCCAGATGCATCATCCGGTCGACGCCGACGCGCAGCTGCTCGTCGCTGATGCGCGCCGGCTGCTCGTCCCACAGCACGTCGGACACCGTGAGGAGCGTGAGCGCCTCCACGCCCCGCAAGGGAGCCAGGGTGTACAGCACGGCCGACTCCATCTCGATGGCCAGGTGGCCGCGCACCGCCCAGCGCCGGGCCTGGTCGACGCGCGGGTCGTAGAAGATGTCGCTGGTGACGATGGGCCCGACGTGCAGCCCGAGGCCGTCAGCCGCCGCCAGCCGGGCGGCGGCCTCCACCAGGGGCCACGACGCCGTCGGGGCGTGCACCTCGCCGGCGGTGTACTTGAGGGCGGTGTGGTCGTCGGGGGTGGCCGCCAGGGCGCACACCGTCTCGGCGAAGCCGAGCCCGGGGCGGAGGGCGCCGCACGTGCCCACCCGGATCAGGCGCTGCGCACCCAACTGGATCAGCTCTTCGGCCACGATCGCCGTCGTCGGGCAGCCCATGCCCGTGGTCTGCACCGACAGCGGCACGCCGGCGAAGGTGCCCGTGAACCCGAGCAGGCCACGCTCCTCGTTCACCTGCCGGGCGCCGTCGAGCAGGGTGGTGGCGATGTGCGCCGCCCGCCGGGGGTCGCCCGGGCACAGCACCGCCGGGGCGTAGTCGCCGGGCGAGGCGCGCAGGTGGGTGGGCACGGCGTCGTCGTTACCGGGTGCGCAGGTCGGGGGGCAGGTGCTCGACGTCGGACAGGCGGGTGAGGCTGAACGTGTGGCCGCCGCCCACGGGCAGGGCCTCCACCCGGGTGACCGAGGCGTGGTTCAGCACGAAGCGGTCCCACTCCCAGGGCGTGGGCTGGAGTCCGAGCAGGTGGCAGGTGACGATCGAGTTGGTGCCGGCGTGGGCGATGCACAGGATCCGGCGGGTGCCGCCGTCGACGCACCACACGGGCAGGTCCTCGAGCACCGGGGTTATGCCGCGCTCGGCCAGGAAGTCGCCGGCGGCGGCACGGATGCGGGCCACGAAGTCGCGCACCGACTCACCGCCGGGCAGGCCCTCCCAGCGTTCGTGGGCCGGACGGAGGCGGTCGGCGGCGAAGGCGGCCTCGGCCTTCTCGGCCGGGCTGCCGTGCCAGATGGGGTTGCGGATCTCCTCCAGCCACGGCAGCACGCATTCATCGACCTTGGCGCCGAGGCGGTCGAGGAGCGGGGCGGCCGTCTCCCGGGCCCGCCGCAGCGGCGAGATCCACACCTCGTCGAAGCGCTCGGCCGCCAGCCGCTCGGCCACCAGTTCTGCTTGGTGCCGGCCCCGCGCCGTGAGCGGCGGGTCGTCGACAGCCAGCCCGTCCCGGACCCATTCGGGTTCGGCGTGGCGGACGAGGGTGAGCTCCACGGGCCCCGACGGTAACGGCCGTTACCCCGCCGGCGGTGTGACGAGCGGCGCGTAGGCGTCCGGGCGGCGCGTGGTGAGGAAGGGGAACAGCGCCAGCCAGTCGCGCCGGGCGTCGAGGTCGAGGTCGGCCACCAGCACGGCGGGGTCGTCGCGCGGTGCCCGCACGAGCACACGACCGTAAGGGTCGGAGATGAACGACGAGCCGTAGAACGTGAGCGGCGGGTCGCCGGGCTCGGTGCCGATGCGGTTGACCGCCACCATGAACGTCCCGTTGGCGATGCCGTTGGCCACGATGACCTGGCGCCACAGGGGTTCAGTGTCGAAGTCCGGATGGTCGGGCTCGGAGCCGATGGCGGTCGGGTACACGAGCACGTCGGCGCCACGCAGGGCGTAGGTCCGGGTCAGCTCGGGGAACCACTGGTCCCAGCAGGTGGGGAAGCCGAAGCCCGCCCCGGCCACGAGCACGACGGGCGCGCCGGTGTCGCCCGGACGGAAGTAGCGGTCCTCGTGGTAGCCGGCGGTGACGGGGATGTGCAGCTTGCGGGTACGGGCCAGGAGCGTGCCCGACGGGTCGACACAGATGGCGGTGTTGAACCCGAGGCCGTCGGCGCCGGCCGGGTCGCGTTCGTACAGCGAGGCGTGCACGTGGACGCCGTGGCGCGCCGCCAGCGAGGCGGCGAAGCGGTGTGTCGGGCCGCCGGGTAGCGCCTCCGGCTCGACGCCGGCGGCGGCCGGCCCGGCGGCGCTGATCGCGAAGTAGCGCGACAGCGTCAGCTCCATCAGGCACACGACGGCGGCGCCGTGCTCGGCGGCCCGGGCGACGCCCTCGGACAGGGCGGCGGCGTGCTCGTCGGGATCGGCGTGCCAGCGGTGCTGCACGGCGGCCACCCGCAGCGGTGGGCGTGTGGGCGGCGCCGTGCGGGCGGGCGACGGGGGCAGGTCGCCGATCGCGGTGATCACCCTCACGGCGCCGGCACCTGCTGGGTGATGCAGTGCGGTCCGCCGCCGCCATAGGCGAGGATCCTGCCGGGCACGGGCACGACGTCCCGCCCGGGGAAGGCACCGGCGACGATGGCGAGGGCGTCGTCGTCGAACGGGTGGCCGGTGACGGGCACGACGACCGCCCCGTTGCCCACGTAGAGGTTGAGGTACGGGACGGCGTAGCGCGCACCGTCGATCTCGACAACGGGCAGCACGGGGACGTCGATCACGGCGAGCGGGCGGCCGGCGGCATCCGGGGCCCCGGCCAGGCAGCGGCGCGTGACGGCCAGGCGGCAGTGGTCGCGCCAGCCCGGGTCGGAGCAGCCCTGCACCAGCACGGTGCCCGGCCGGGTGAAGCACGCGACCGTGTCGACGTGGCCGTCGGTGTCGCGGTCGTCGAGCCCGAAGGGCACCCACACGACGCGCTCGGCGCCCAGACCGTCGCGCAGACGGGCCTCGATCTCGGCTCGTGTGAGGTGAGGGTTGCGGTTGGGGTGCAGCAGGCAGGACTCGGTGGTGAGCAGCGTGCCCTCGCCGTCGACGGTGATGGCCCCGCCCTCCAACACGAGGTCGAGCGGCCGCCGTTGCTCGCCCGTGCGCGCGCACCAGCGGGCTACCAACGCGGCGTCGTCGTCGTAGGGCCGGTACTTCTCGCCCCATCCGTTGAAGACGGGGTCGACCGCCACCCGCCGGCCGCCCCCGGTGACGTAGAGCGGCCCGGTGTCGCGCAGCCACGAGTCGTCGAGCGGCAGGGCCACGACGTCGATGCCCGGCCCGCAGCACGCGGCCGCCCGCTCGGCGTCGGCCGGTCGGGCGATGACGGTGACGGGCTCGTACCGGGCGATCGCCTGGGCGACGTGCGCGTAGTCCCGCTCGGCCTCGCCCAGGTGCGCCCCCCACAGCTCGGCTCGGCCCGGCCAGGCCAGCAGCGTGCGTTCGTGCGGCGCCCACTCCGCCGGCATCCGCCACGTCACCACACGGACGCTACCGGCGCCGCCTCTCCCGAGCGTTGGGGGG
>JBIOZN010000304.1:0-6622 GCA_044871175.1 Acidimicrobiales bacterium
GGCGGCTCGCGGATGACGTCGAGGGGGTCCTTGTCGTCGCGCAGGCCGAGGAAGCTGGACTGGCGGACCAGGGCGTCGCTGGTCCATTCGGCGAAGGCCACCTCGGCCACCAGCTCGGGACGCACCCACCGGGCCTGGCGGGCGACGATGCGGGGGGGCGGTGGGTCGAATGGGCACCGACTGGTGGCCCGGGCCTCCAGCTCGGCCAATATCTCGCGCAGCGACCGGGCATCGAACCCGGTACCCACCGCGCCGGCGTAGCGCAGGGGCCCCACCCCGGCCTCGGCCTGGACGCCGAGCAGCAGGGAGGCGAACACCCCTGTGCGGTTCCCCTCGCCCGGCAACCACCCGCCGACGACCAACTCCTGGCGGCGGCGGTGCTTCACCTTGCGCCACCACGGCGACCGCTTCCCGACGAGGTAGGGGCTGGAGCGCCGTTTGGCGACGATCCCCTCGAGCCCGCGCGCCTCGGTGGCGTCCATGAGCGCCTGGCCGTCGTCGTGGTGCTCGGGCACCATCCAGCACTCGCCCGGCTCGAACGCCTCCCGCAGCAGCCGCCGCCGATCCAGGTAGGCCAGCGGCGTCGTGTCGTGGCCGTCGAGGTGCAACAGATCGAAGGCGACGTACACGATCGCCCCCTCGGCCCGCTGGAGGTGCCCGAAGTCGGGGCGGCCGGTGTCGTCGAGGGCCACCAGCTCACCGTCGATGACGGCGGCGCCCGCCGCCAGCCCGGCGCCCAGCCCCGTCACCATCGACCACCGGCGGGTGACGTCGAGCAGGCGGGTGCTCTGCAGCCGCACCTTGGCGCCGTCGATGTAGGCGAGGGTGCGGTACCCGTCCCATTTCACCTCGAAGGCCCAGCCCTCCTCGGTGGCGGGCGGCAGCTCGCCGGACACGGCCCGCATTGGCTGGATGCCGAACGGCGGCAAGCGGCTCAACTCGGCGGCAGGGAGGCCCGACCAGGGGCTCCCGGCGCGCCCGCCGTTCCCGGCGCGCCCGCCGCGCCCGCCCCTCCCGGCGCGCCCGCCGTCCGGGGCACCCGGGCCGACAGCACCCCGTCGGCCTCCAGGGCGTCGAGCTCGGCCTCGCCCAGGCCCAGCACCTCGGTGAGTACCTCCCGGTTGTGCTCGCCCCGGTAGGCGGCCACGCCCCGGATCCCCGCGGCGGCGTGGCTGAACCGCCAGGGCGAGTTGGGGACGCGCACGGTGCCGCCGACCCGGTCGTCGACGGCCACGATGGCGTCACGGTCCCGGGCCCAGTCGGTGGCGGCGATCTCGGGCACGGTGCGCACGACGCCGAGGGCGAGGCCCTGGGCGGCGAAGGCGTCCTCCAGCACCTCCAGGTCGTGGTGGGCGGCCACCCACGCCCGCAGCGCGTCGATGATCTCGTCGAGGTGCTCGAGCCGTCCCCCGACGGTGGCCAGGCGGGGGTCGGCGACCAGGTCGTCGCGTCCCATCACCCGACAGAACCGCTCGAACACGCCCTTGGAGGCAGGGTGGCCGGCCACGACGACGGCGTGGCCCTCGGCCGTGGCCAGCAGGGGGTAGTCGCCGGCGCCGAAGCTGGGGACCTCGTCGGTGGGGCCCGGCGGGTCGGGCCACAGGTACCAGTGGACGTGCTCGTTCACCGACAGCAGCGTCCCCGCCATCGACACCTCGACCCACTGCCCCTGCCCCGTGCGCTCGCGCTGGTACAGGGCGGCCAGCAGCCCGGCCAGGCACTCGAGCCCGGTGTAAAGGTCGCCGTGGCTCATGGGATCGTTCCACGGCGTGACCGGCTGGGGCGAGGCGGGGTGGCCCGGCGCCGACGCCCAGGTGTACCCGGTCTCGGCCTGCACCACCGGGGCGAACGCGCGCCGCCCTGTCCACGGGCCGGTGTGGCCGTAGCCGGTGATCGAGGCGTAGACGAGACGGGGATTGCGGCTGTGCAGCGCCTCCCACCCGAGGCCCCAGCGGTCCATGATCCCGGGGCGGAAGTTCTCGACCAGCACGTCGGCGTGCTCGGCCAGGCGGGCCACCAGCTCCGTGGCCCGGTGGTCACGCAGGTCGAGTGAGACGTTGCGCTTGCCGCAGTTCTGCTGGGTGAAGTAGGTCGAGATGCCACCCACCTTGGGGAAGCTGAAGCGGGTGAGGTCGCCCTCCGGGGGCTCGACCTTGATGACGTCAGCGCCCATGTCGGCCAGCATCCCGGTGCAGTGCGGCCCGGTGAGGACGCGGCTGAGGTCGAGCACGCGCAGCCCCGTGAGCGGACCGGGTCCGCCGGTCACGGCGCCGGCCGCAGACGATCGAGGGCGACGGCGGCGTAGGTGGCCACCCCGGTGACCAAGGCGTCTTCGTCGATGACCATCCGGTTCGAGTGGTTGGGCGCGACCTTGTGGGGGTCGACGCCGGGCGGCATGGCGCCCAGGAAGGCCATGGCGCCGGGCACCTGCTGGAGCACGTAGCTCCAGTCCTCGGCGCCCATCACGGGCGAGGGCAGGAGCAACGCCCGCTCGTCGCCCAGCGCCTCGCCTGCGACCCGGTGGACGATGGCGGCGGCATCGTCGTGGTTGACCGTGACCGGGTAGCCGATCTCGATGTCGACCTCGGCGCTGGTCCCGTGGGCGGCAGCGATGCCCTCGGCCAGGCGGCGCAGCTCGTCCCGCACCGCCGTACGGGTCCGTTCGGAGACGGCCCGGATGGTGCCCTCGATCTCGGCCACCTCAGGGATCACGTTGCTGGTGGTGCCGGCGGCGATGCGGGCCACGGTGACGACCGCAGGATCGAAGACGTCCACCCGCCGCGTCACCATCACCTGGATGGCCTGCACGATGGAGCAGGCGACGGGGACCGGGTCGATGGCGTGGTGGGGCATCGAGGCGTGGCCGCCCCGGCCGGTGATGGTGATGCGCAGCACGTCCGACGACGCCATGAGCGGGCCCGCCCGCAGCCCGACCACACCCGACTGGAACGACGGCGAGATGTGCAGGGCGAAGGCGAAGGCAGGGCCGGCGGTGTCGCCCGGGCTGGGGTCGAGCAGGCCCTCCTGCAGCATGTGACGGGCTCCGTGCTGGCCCTCCTCGCCGGGCTGGAACATGAAGCGCACCCGGCCGGCGAGCTCGCCCCGCCGCTCGGCCAGGAGGCGGACGGCGCCGACGAGCATCGCCGTGTGGGCGTCGTGGCCGCAGGCGTGCATGGCGTCGTCCACCGTGCTGGCGAACTCGAGGCCCGTGTCCTCGTGCATCGGCAGGGCGTCCATGTCGCCCCGCAGCAGCACGGTGGGCCCGGGTTGGTCGCCGTCGAGCTCGGCCACGATCGACGTGCTGGTGGTGCCGGTGCGCACGCGCAGGGGCAGCTTCTCGAGCGCCTCGAGCACGGCGGCCTGGGTGACGGGCAGCTGGAGGCCGATCTCGGGATGCCGGTGGAGGCGGCGGCGCAGTTCGACGACGGCCTCGTGGTGGTGGCGGGCATCCTCGACGACGGCGCTGGGCGTCATGGCCGGCGATGGTAGGACGCCGGGCGGGACGTAGCCTGGTCCCGATGGCCAGCTCGATCGCCCCTCCTCGCTCCAACGACCTGTGTTGGTGTGGTAGCGGCCGCAAGTACAAGCGCTGCCACAAGGCGCTGGCGGGGCGGGTCACCAAAGGGGTCGTCAGCCCCATGCGCACGGTGCCCGGCAGCATCGAACGGCCGCCCTACGCCGATTCGGGCGTCCCCACGCGGGTGGCCGAGCCCATGGTGCGCCGGCCCGACGTCATCGAGCGCATGCGGCGCACCGGCCGGGCGGCGGCCGAGATCCTGGCCCGGGCGGGCGAAGCGGTGCGGCCGGGCATCACCACCGACGACCTCGACGTGCTCGTCCACGAGCTGTGCATCGAGCGGGGCGGTTATCCCAGCCCGCTCAACTACAACCATTTCCCCAAGAGCCTGTGCACCTCGGTGAACGAGGTGATCTGCCACGGGATCCCCGACAGCACCGTTCTGCGGGACGGCGACATCGTCAACCTCGACGTCACGCTCTACCGCGAGGGCGTGCACGGCGACACCAACGCCACCTTCTTCGTGGGCGAGCCCAACCCCGAGTCGCGCCGTCTGGTGCAGGTCACCGAGCAGTGCATGTGGCGCGGCATCGAGGCGGTGCGGCCCGGCTCTCCGGTCAGCGACATCGGGCGGGCGATCGAAGACCATGCACGCGCCCACCGCTTCGGCGTGGTGAAGGCGTTCATCGGCCACGGCGTGGCCGAGCAGTTCCACACCGACCCCCAGATCCTGCACTACTACGACCCCTCCGCCCGCACCGTGATCGAGCCGGGCATGACGTTCACCATCGAGCCCATGATCACGATGGGTCGCTGGGAGCACGTCCTGTGGGACGACGGGTGGACGGCCACCACCGTCGACGGCCAGCGCACGGCCCAGTTCGAGCACACCATCCTGGTCACCGACGACGGCGCCGAGGTGCTCACTGCCTGCTGAGCCGCCCGTCACCGGACAGGTCGCGGTACGGGGCGAGGCGACCCGCGAGGTCGAGCCCGATCGGGCCGACGTGTGGTTCGTGGTGGTGGGCGCCGGTGACACGCCGGCGGCGGCCATGGACGCCCTGGCCGGCCCGGCGGCGGCGCTCGACGGCGTGCTCGACGCCCGGTCCGCCGCCTTGCGGGACCGCTCGACCTCGGCGCTGTCCGTGCAGCCCGTCGTGGAGCACGACCCGCGCACCGGCCGGGCCCGTACCACGGGCTACGAGGCCACTCGGGCGACGACGTGCGTGGTGGCCGACCTGGGCGCGCTGGCGGCGCTGGTACGGGAGGCGGTGGACGAGGCCGGCGCCCGCCTGGGCGGGCCGGTGTGGCGGATCGGCGCCGACGATCCTGTCCACGACGAGGTGCGGGCGGCGGCCGCCGCCGATGCCCGGCGCCGGGCCGAGGCATCTGCCCGGGGCCTGGGTCTGGCCGTCGGGGCGGTCGAGTGGGTGCTCGACCCGGTCCTGCGCAGCGGTGGCGGCGGTGGCCCGGTCATGCCTCGCATGGCGATGGCGGCCGCTGCGCCGGTTGGGGCCGGGGCCGTAGACGTGGCGCCCGGCCGGGTCACGGTGACGGCCTCGGTAGACGTCGGCTTCCGGCTGCTGGCGTGACGCCTGCTCGCTCCTGGCAACGCGCAACTGTCGTCAGTTCTGGTCGTGTCATGACCGAAAGTGACGACAGTTGTGCGGGGATGGTGCAGAAGATGTGATCAGCCGGCGAGGAGGCCGGTGAAGATGAACTCGGTGCGGCGGTTGAGGGCCTCGGCGTCGGTGCCCAGGTCCTCGGTGAGCAGGTCGGTCTCGCCCACACCCCGGGCCGCCATCCGGTCGAGGCCGACCCCCTTCGACGCCAGGTAGGTGACGACCGCGTCGGCCCGGCGCTGCGAGAGGACCAGGTTGGTCTGCTCGTTGCCCCGCTGGTCGGCGTGGCCGACGACGAGCACCGAGACGTTGGGAAGAGCGAGCATCACGTTGGCCACCCGATCGAGATCGGCGGCGTGCTCGGGCAGGACATCGGCACTGTTCGACGGGAAGCGGATCGACTGCAGCTCGATCACCCGTACCGGCACCGTCACGGGCACGGCCGGGTCGATCGTCAGACGACTCACGACGGTGGCCGGGGGGATGGCGTTGGCCAGGGCGAGGGCCTCGAGGCGCTGGCGCGTGGTGTCGTTGGGCACGGCGCCCTCGAGCGTGACCTGGGACGAGTTGAACACCGCCAGCACGGGCTTGGGGGAGCCGTCGGGCAGCAGGTTCGGGCTCGTCGTCGGGGGAGCGGCGGTGGTGGTGGGCGCCTCAGTGGTGGTGGGCGCCGCAGTGGTGGCGGGCGCGGTGGATGCCGGCGCGGCGGCCGTCGTCTGGTCGGTGGCGGCGCCCGCGCCAGCGGGCGGTGCGCCGGACGCGCTGCCGCTGGCCGAGGTGGCCGAGTCGGCTGCGCCCGCGGGACCCGGCTCGGTGCCGTTCGGACCGGCGGCGGTGGTGGCCGTGGTCGGCTCGGTGTCGGCGGCGGCCGGGCTGGGATTGGCGGTTTGGACCTCGTCGTCACCCCCGCCGCCACCGGCGATGGCGAGGAGGAGGCCGACGAGGCCCAGGGCGACGAGCGCCGCCAGGGCGACGAGCAGGCCGGCCCGGCGGCGCCGGTCCGGGCCCGTCGCGGCCTCGGGGGGCGGGAGGTCGTCCTCGCTGCCCCGCGCGGCCAGGGAGGCAGCGGCCACGGGCACCAGGGCGGCGCCGGCAGGATGGGCTTCGCGAGCCACGGGCTCGTCGACCTCGGGCCAGGAGGGCTCGGGCTCCGGCCCGGTGGCGGGGAGGGTCGTCGCGGCCGGCTCGTCGATCTCGGGCCACGAGGGCTCGGCCTCAGGCTCGGCCACCGGCAGGGTCTCGGCGGCGGGCTCGTCCGGGGCGGGCCAGGCGGGTTCGGACTCGGTGGCCACCGCGGTCTCGGCGGGCGCGTCCGGGGCGGCCCCGGGCACCTCGGCATCGGCCGGTTCGGAGGCGAGCGTCTCATCGGCGGCGGTGGGTTCGGCCATGGCGGCGGGGGCGTCGGCGACGGGCTCCTCGACCGGCGGGGCGAGCGGTGCGGCCTCCGCCACGGGCTCCTCAACCGGGGTGGACGGCTCTTCGA
>JBIOZN010000305.1:0-3589 GCA_044871175.1 Acidimicrobiales bacterium
GCTCGGGCGGAGTGGAGGCCGCCGGCGGCACCGCCTACGCCTCGGCCACGACGCTCTACGTCGCCACCGTGCGCCAGCCTGAGCCCGCCGGGACGGGCGGGACCCGGCCGATCCACCCCGAGCCCCCGGTCACGGCCGTGCACGCCTTCGACCTGGCCGCCGGCGGGCCCGCCGCCTACGTGGCGTCGGGGACGGTGCCGGGCACGTTGCTCAACCAGTTCTCGATGTCCGAGCGGGACGGTCGGCTCCGGGTGGCCGTCACCGAACAGGATGCCGGGTTCGGCGACCGGTCCGAGTCCTCGGTGCACGTGCTCCAACGCGATGCGGGCGGCGACCGGCTGGTCGAGATCGGCGCCGTCGGCGGGCTCGGGCGCACCGAACAGATCTACGCCGTGCGCTTCGTGGGCGACCTCGCCTACGTGGTCACCTTCCGCCGGACCGACCCCCTGTACGTGATCGACCTGCGCGATCCCACCGCCCCCGAGGTCGCCGGCGAGCTGAGGGTGCCGGGCTACTCGGCCTACCTCCATCCCGTCAGCGACACCTTGCTGCTGGGCGTCGGCCAGAGCGCCAGCGACGAGGGCCAGCGGCTGGGTACCAAGGTGACGCTGTTCGACGTGGCCGATCCCGCCGCCCCCGTCGAGGCGGCCACGCTCGACGTGGGCGGCACCAGCCAGGCCGAGTTCGATCATCACGCCTTCCTGTGGTGGCCGGCCGCGCCCGGCGCGGCGCAGGGCGAGCTCGTCATCCCGGTCAACGGCTGGCGGTGGGACCCGCCCGCCGACGGCAGCGGCCCGCAGCCGCCCGAGCTCGCCGCCGTGGTGGCCGATGTCGGTGCCGGCGGGATCGTCGAACGGGGGCGCGTCACCCACCAGGGGCGCAGTGATGCCGGCCCGTTCAGCGAGCAGGTCGAGCGTTCGCTGGTGGTCGCCGGGCAGCTGGTGACCGTGTCCGACCGCGGTTTGCTGGTGACCGACCTGGCCACGCTGGCCGACGTCAGCTGGGTGCCGTTCAGCTGATCGGGCAGACTCGGCGCTATGAGCGAGCGCAGCCAGCTCCATCAGAACGGCGCCTTCTTCGCCGCGCAGCGGCGAAGGACTCACTGGTGCCTCCTGATCTGGGGACGAGCACATGTCACGCAGGACGGGAGGGTGCACCAGTGAGTCTCGTGGACGTCACGGTCGCCGAGCGGGTCGCGACCCTCACCCTCACCAATCCCGGCGAGCGGAACACGCTCACGGGCCCGATGGTCGAGGAGATCGTGGCCGCCGTCGACCGCATCGAGGCCGACGAGGGGGTGGGCGCGCTGGTGGTCACGGGTGCCCCACCGGCCTTCTGCGCGGGCGCCAACCTCGGCAACCTGGGTCGCAGCGGCGACGAGCGCAGCGACACCGGGCTGCGCCACATCTACGAAGGGTTCCTGCGCATCGGCCGGCTGTCGCTCCCGACGCTGGCGGCGGTGAACGGCGCCGCCGTCGGAGCGGGCATGAACCTGGCCCTGTGCTGCGACGTCCGCCTGGCCGGACGGCGAGCCAAGTTCGACACCCGGTTCCTGCAGCTCGGTCTCCACCCCGGCGGCGGGCACACGTGGATGCTGCGGCGGGTGGCGGGACCGCAGGTGGCGGCCGCGACCGTGCTGTTCGGCGAAGTGCTCGACGGCGCCGAGGCCGAGCGGGTGGGGCTCGCCTACCGCTGCGTGGACGACGACGACCTCCTGCCCACCGCCCACGCGATGGCCGCCCGAGCGGCCGACACCCCTCGGGCGCTGGCCGTCGAGGTCAAGCGCAGCCTGGCCGACATGGCCACCATCACCGAGCACGCCGAGGCGGTGGAGCGCGAGCTCGTCCCCCAGGTCTGGTCGACCCGCCAGCCCTGGTTCGCCGAGCGCCTGGCCGCCGTGCAGGCCCGGATCTCCAAGCGCGCCGAACGGCCGGAGTAGGCGGTAAGCCCTTTCAGTCAGGGATCTGCACCGTGGAGGTGCAGATCCCTGACACGAAGCTCCGGGCGACGGCCGGCCCTAGGCGACCTGGCCCACGCCGTCCCCGTCGTCCAGCTCGGCGCGCAGCCGGCGCAGGGCAGCCACCGTGCGGGTCTTCACCGTGCCCAGCGGCACGCCGAGCTGGTCGGCGATCTCGCGCTGGGACCGGCCGCCGTGGTAGGCGAGCTCGATCACCTGGCGCTGGCGCGGTGACAGTTGGCCGACGGCGTCGTTGACGGCCAGGGCGACGGTGACGGCCTCCAGGCGGGCGGCGGCCCGGCCGTCGGCCGGGACGGGCGCGGCCGCCAGGGTGCTTTCCTGCACGCGGCGGTTGCGGCGCCGCCACCGGTCGATCACCGTGCGCCTGGCGATGGTGAAGACGAAGGACGACTCGGTGCCGCGCTCGGGGTCGAAGGCGTCGGCCGCCCTCCACACCTTGGCCATCGTCTCCTGCACGGTGTCGTCGAGGTCGTCGCCCACGGTGCCGCTCAGGCGGCGCACGAGGTGGCGGACGCGAGCGGCGTAGCGCTCCCAGAGCACGGCCATGGCGCCGTCGTCGCCGGCGGCGAGGCGGGGCAGGACGGGGGCGTCGGGGTCCTCGCGACGGCGGCGAGCCAGGGGCGTGGCCGGCGCGAGGGGGGTCGGCACGGAGGCGAGGGCCACGGTCATGTCCAGGAGGCGTGACCGTCGGGGTTACACCCCGTGACGCCGGTGTGACGCGCGACGATGACGCCCGGTCGGCCGAGGCAGCAGGAGGTGGTGGGTGAGCGACCGAGCGGCGCCGCTCCTGCAGCCGGGGCTTGTCGGCCGGGACGCCGAGGTGGCCGCCGTCCGGCGCGCCCTCGACGCGGCCGACGGCGGGCGCGGGGGCGTCGTGCTCGTCGCCGGGGAGCCCGGCGTGGGCAAGACGGCGCTGCTCGAGCAGGCCGTGGTGGACGGCCGCGCCCGTCAGATGGCCCCGTTGTGGGCGGCCTCGGTGCCCACGCCCGGCGCCCCACCGTTGTGGCCGTGGAGCCAGGTGCTGCGCGCCGCTCGTCGACAGCTCCCGGCCGAGGCCCTGGCCGAGGCGTTCGGCGGCCGCGCCGCCGACCTCGGCCCGCTGGCGGGCGTCCTCGGCCTGCCCGTCAGCGCCCCGGCCGCCGGGCCGGGCGAGCGCTTCCACGTCCTCGACGCCCTGGCCGAGGGGCTGTGCGCCCTGGCCGGCGTGCGGCCCCTCCTCGTCGTCCTCGACGACCTCCACTGGGCCGACCCGCCCTCGGTGCAGCTGGTCGGCTTCCTCGCCCCGATGCTGCGGGACGTGGCGCTGGCGTTGCTGGCCGGCTACGGCGACAGCGGGCTGGCCGAGGACCATCCCGTGCGGGCCCTGCTGGGCGCGCTGGGCTCGCACCACCAGCATCTCGCCCTCCACGGCCTCGACGCCGCCGACGTGCGCACCCTGCTGGCCGACGTGCGGGGAGCCGACCCGGGGGACGACGTGGCCCGGGCGGTGGCCGCGCAGGCGGGCGGCAACCCGTTCTTCGTCCGCGAGCTGGCCCGGGTCGTCGACGGCGCCGAGAGGGCCCTGCCGGGCACGCTCCACCAGGCGGTGGCGGCCCGCGTGGCCCGCCTGCC
>JBIOZN010000306.1:0-4217 GCA_044871175.1 Acidimicrobiales bacterium
CCGGCCGGGGCGGGCGAACCGGCCGGGACGGCGCTGTCCGCCGGGGTGTCGGTGGTGACGAGGCGGCCGAGGCGCGTCTGCAGGGCGGCCGCCACCGCCCGGCTCGAGCGCACCAGCCGGGACCGCTCGAGGCTGCGCACGCCTCCCCGCCGGCCGGCCAGGCGCGCCGCCGCCAGATCGTCGTGCTCGATGACGCCCACGATCTCCACGCCGAGGTGGCTCTCGACCTCCCGGGCGGGATAGGGCACGGTGCCCACGAGCACCACCACCACCGAGGTGACCCGGGCGAGGCCATCGGTGAGCTCGGCGGCGTGCTCCACCAGGCCGACGGTGCGGGGGGCCGACAGCGCGTCCTGCCGCACCACCACGACGGTGGTGGTGGCCAGGCTGGGCACGGGCGACGGCGCCGTCGGCGTCACCCGGCCGCAGTCGGCCACGACCACGACGTCGGGGGCGGCGCGCAGCGGCGGCAGCACGACCCGGGCGGCCTCGCCGACGGCGGCTGCCGCCTCGATGGCCCGGGTGGGGCCCACCAGCACCCGCACGCCGCCCGGCAGCTCCTGGGTGTGGCGGCGCAGCTCGTCCACCGACGGATGGCGCATGCCGATCACGGCGGAGGTGACGCCCGGAGTGCGGGCCAGGTCGTGCCAGGCGGCCAGGTCGCCCCCGGACTGGTCGAGCTCGGCCAGCAGGACGGGATCACCGGCCGGCCAGCCGGCGGCCAGGGCCAGGGCCGTGGTGGTGGACCCGGCTCCGCCGTGGGCCGCGCAGACGGCCACGACGGTCATCCGACGACCACCTCGGACGGCAGCTCGGGCGGCGCTGGGGCCGACGGGTCGACCCAGGCCACCGACACGCGCTGGGCGGCGGCGGCGGTGGTGACCGACGTGACCCGGCCGATGTCGACCAGCGCGGTGACGATCACGCCGCCGCCGGCCTCGCTGGTGGCCAGGTCGTAGAAGGTGGCGTCGACCGCGCCGGCGACCGCGCCGGGGTCGTCGGAGCTGCGCAGGACGAGCCAGATGCGGTCGCCCGAGCGCACCCCGGACGGCACCTGCCCCTCGGGGACGGGGATGGACACGACGGCCTTGCCGGCGGGGACGACGGCGTCGGCGACCACGGCGTCACGGGTGAGGACCTGGCCGGCGGCCAGGGGCGTGCGCACGACCTGGCCGACCACGGCCGGGCGGTCGGAGGCCGGCACGGCGGCCAGCCCGACATCGGTGGCGATCTCGGCCTCCCGGACGTCGGCGTCGGTGAGGCGCTGGCCGACGGGTACGTCGTGCACGACGACCAGGTACGGTTTGCGCTCCCCCGCCGATCGGTACAGCTGGAGTGACAGGAGGCCCGAGCCCACCACCAGCAGGACGGCGATGGCCACCCGAGCCGGGTTGCGGGGCCGGGCGGGAACGCTGCGGCGGTCGGCTGGCTTGGTGGTGGTCACGTGGTCTCCGTCGGGTCCTCACCGTGGGGCTGCGGCTTGGAGTCCCACGGGCGGCGTTACGGTTCCCGGTGCCCGCGGGTTGGGCGCCCGGCGGTGCGCACGGGGCGGCCGATCGTACCCAACCGGCCGCGGCGCCGTCCGGCGGGCCCTCCCAACGCCCCTGGTAGGTCTCGGCGCGATTCCCGCCAGATATGGCGGAATCTGCGCCGAGAGCCTGCTGTGGGTGGTGAGGGGGTTCAGTCGGCGACGGCTTGCAGCTCGTGCACCGCTACCGCAACCGGGTTGGTGACCTGGAGGCCGACGGGGTCTCCGGCGAACAGCTGCCACTGGGCGTCGGTGCCACCGGTGGGCCGGGTCTCGATCCGGTAGGTCACCTCGACCACGACCTTGTACCGCTGGTCGTCCCCGGCGTTCTTCGCGGTGGACGGCCGGGCGTAGACCGTGGTGCAGGCGTCGGTGGGCCAGGGGGCACGGGGGTTGGCAGGAGGCGTGAGGTCGGTCCGAGCGGGCGGATGGGCGCGCGCGTCGAGGCACACGACGGCGTCGTCGCCCACACCGGTCTTCCACACGACCCGTTGGGGCACGGCCCGGAACTCGCCCGCCGCCGCCGGCATGTGCAGGGTCTGGATCCCGCCCCGCTCGAGCGTCAGCCGGGTGGGCACGCCCACCACGAGGTGGTCGGGGGTGGGGTTGAGCTTGATGACGGGCTTGGGGATGAGGTCGTCGAAGTCGATGGGCGGCGCGCCGGGCGGTACCGGGTAGTCGAACAGCGGCCCGTTCGTGCTCTGGCACACCCACCACTGGAACTGCGGGAAGAGCACGGCGTTGCGCTCGTCGTCGGCGAAGAGCTGGCCGTGGGCCCGGCCCTCGGCGACCTGCTGGGGCGTCGCCGGCTGCCAGGCGGGCTCGCCGCCGGGCGGGCAGCCGATCCCGGTGGCGTCCTGGTTCGACGACTGCCCCCCCGGCCCACCCGGCAGCGTGCCCTCGACGTTCGCGTCGGGCCGGCCGCCGCCGTTGCCGGTGCCCCCGTTCCCCTCCGCCCCGGCCGGGGTGGCGCCGGCGGCGAGGGTGAAGGCGACGGCCGTCACCGCTACCAGGCCGCGCCTCAGCCGCACGGGTCGGCCTCCACGGGATGAATGTTGCCACTGGTCGCAGCGTCGATTCGCCAGACGCCGTCGTCGTCGTGGCGCAGCACCAGCTCGTTCTCGCCCGCCACCTCTTCAGGGTCGACCACCTCGCCGGTGGCCACGACGTAGAGCTCGGCCCCGTTGAACACGCACGTGGTGACGTGGGCTTCGCCGTCGGTGGCGGGCGCGACGGCGGTCACCACCTGGTGCAGCACCGCGCCGGACCTCCCGGCACGCAGCGCCTCGCCGCGTTCGCGCCGGTCGGCGATCTGGGCCTGGACGTCGTGGCGCAAGGGACCGTCGGTGGTGGCCTCGAGCAGGAGGCGGTGGCTGGGGTCGCCGGGGGCGGCCGTGGCCGCCGCGTAGGCCCGGTCGTAGGCGGACACCGCCTCCTGGAGCTCGGTCACGGAAGGGGTACGGGCGGTGCTGGGGGTGAACGAGGTCGACACGGGCGGCATTGGGGTGGTGGTGGTCGTCGGCGCAGGCACCAGGACGGCGGTGGTGGGGTCGGGTGCGGATGTCCCGTCCGACCCGCAGGCGCCCACTGCGGCGAGGGTCAGCATCACTGCCAACCACCGACCGCGCGCCATGACCCCGTTCGACGCCGGTCCGCCGCCACCGGTTCCGCCGGTCGAGCCCGAGCCGCCCCGCCCGCGGCCCCGAGGCGGAGCGGGACGACACGACCGGGGCGGCGGGCGCGATCAGCCGGTCAGTCGGCCACGGCCTGGAGCTCGTGGACCCGCACGTCGACGGTGGCCGTCTGGCCCTCGTAGTCGTCGAAGGTCAGGTTCCACGCCCCACCGCCGATGCGGGTGTAGATGTCGTACTCGACCACCACTTCTGACCGGAACGTGTTGGTGTCACCGTCGATCGACGGCCGGCGGTAGACGTGCCGGCAGGCGTCGCCCAGCCGGGCGGCCGGCCGGGGCCGCGGGTCGGGGATCGGGCAGCGCACCTCGCCGCTGCCGTCTCCGGGATCCCACACCAGCGTCTGGGGCCGAGCCTGGAAGTCGTACAGCGGGAAGGGCTCGCGGATGTCGACGTTGGCGTAGTCGGCCAGCGTGGGCCACGTCTGGAGGTCGACCACCATGGTGCCGGCGGGCGGTGAGAACGTCACCGCCGGCTTGGGCAACTGGTCCCGGAAGTTCAGGGTGGGCGTGGTGATCAGGTTGGGGTAGTCGTACCAGGCCCGGGCCACCGGGAAGATGGGCGGCCCGGTGTCGCAGCGGAACCACTGGGCCGTCGGGTTCGCCTGCCAGCTCTGGTAATCGGCCAGCTGGATGTAGGGCGCAGTGATGTAACCGGTGCGGTCGGCGTCGTTGGCCGTGGGCCACGCCGCCTCGACCTCGGCCCCGCTGACCGGGTAATAGCCCGAGCAGCCATACACCGAGTTGTGGTCGTTGTCGCCGCCCCCGCCACCACCCTGCTGCGTCCCGTGCACCTTGCCGTCGTCGGAGGTCTCGATGGGCGAGTCATGGGGCGGAGCCGGCCGGCCGTCGCCGGCGCCCCCACCGCCTCCAATGGCCAGCGCCGGCACCATGGGCAGGGCCAGGGCCACCGCCCCTGCGACCGCCGCGACCACCACCCTGCCGGGCATGCGCCTCACGCGCACGGGTTCACCGCCGCCGGCGCTTCGTCGCCGATGG
>JBIOZN010000307.1:0-11626 GCA_044871175.1 Acidimicrobiales bacterium
TGCTGGGCGACGACGGCCAGGTCGAGGCGGCCACGGGCCCGGTGACCCTGCCCGTCGACGACGCCGACCGCGCCTTGGCCACCGCTGATGCCGGCATCCGGCGGCGCACCGTCACCGTGGAGGGCACGCCCTACCGCGTCCAGACCACCGCGCTCGCCGGCCAGGGTGCGCTGCAGCTGGCTCGCGACATCACCGAGACCGATCGGGTGCTCGACCAGCTCCGCTTCCGCTTCACCCTGGTGGGCGTGGTGGTGACGGCCCTGGCCGCCCTCGCCGGCTGGCTCATCGCCCGCCGCACGGCCGCGCCCCTCGCCCACCTCACCGGCGCGGCTGAACACGTGGCCGCAACCGGCGAACTCGAGCACGACCTGCCCGCCGGGGGTACCGGCGAGGTGGGGCGGCTGTCAGCGGCGTTCGCCACCATGCTCGAACGGCTGTCGCGATCCCGCCAGCAGCAACAACAGCTCGTCCAGGACGCCAGCCACGAGCTGCGTACCCCGCTCACGAGCCTGCGCACCAATGTCGAGGTGTTGCGCCGCCACGAGGAGCTCGACGCCGCCGCGCGCCGACCGGTGCTGGCCGACCTCGACGCCGAAGCCCAGCAGCTGGCCGCCCTCGTGGACGAACTGGTCGACCTGGCCAGCGACCGCCGCGACGACGAGCCCGTGCAGGAGGTCGACCTGCCCGGCGTCGCGCAGCGGGTGGCCGAGCGGGCCCGGCGGCGCACCGGCCGGGAGGTCGTCGTCGAGTTCGTTCCGGGGGCCGCCCCCGTCGCCGGCCGACCCCAGGCCCTGGAACGGGCCGTGGCCAACCTGGTCGACAACGCCGCCAAGTTCAGCCCCCCGGGGACGCCGATCGAGGTCCGGGTGCTGGGCGGCCGGGTCGAGGTGCGCGACCACGGGCCCGGCATCGCCCCGGCCGACCAGGGCCGCGTCTTCGACCGCTTCTACCGGGCCGACACGGCCCGGGCCGGCTCGGCCGGGTCCGGCCTCGGCCTGGCCATCGTCCGCGATGTGGTGGAGCGCCACGGGGGCACGGTGTTCGCCACCAACCACCCGGGCGGCGGCGCCCTGGTCGGGTTCGACCTTCCGACGCCCGGGTAGACAGCGACGCTCGAACAGTCGGGGTCGCCGCCGTCGGTGGCGATGTCTGCCTAGAGCATTCTCGGCAGTTCCCGCCGGCCTCACCTACCCTCGGCGCCGGTGGGTCGCGGGGTGTGGCGATGACAAGGGGCACGGCCCTGCGGCGCGCCGTCATCACCCTGGCCACGGTGATCGTGCTGGGCATCATCGGCTACCGGCTGCTGGGCTTCGGGTGGCTGTCGGCCGCCTACCAGACCGTCACCACGGTCACCACGGTCGGCTTCCGGGAGGTCGAACCCCTCAGCAACGCCGGTCAGGTGTTCACCATGGTGCTCATCCTGGCCGGGGTGGGCACCGCCCTGTACACACTGGGGCTGGTCATGCAGGCCGTGGCCGAGGGCCGGCTGCACTCGTTCATGGGGAGGCGTCGGATGGACCGCACGATCGCCGGGCTCTCGGGGCACACGATCGTGTGCGGGTGGGGTCGAGTGGGCAAGGCCATCGCCCGCGACCTGGCCCACGCCGAGCACCCCTGCGTCGTCGTCGACCTCGACCCCGAACGGGTCGAGGGCATCGCCTATCCCGCGGTGGTGGGCGACGCCACCGTCGACGCCACCCTCGAGCGGGCCGGCATCGACCGGGCCGCCACCCTGATCGCCGCCATGACCACCGACGCCGAGAACCTCTTCGTCACCCTGTCGGGGCGGGCCCGCCGCCCCGACCTGTTCATCGTCGCCCGCGCTCGCGACGACGCCAGCGTCCCCAAGCTGCTGCGGGCCGGAGCCGACCGCGTGGTCAATCCCCAGGAGATCGGGGGGGCGCGCATGGCGGCGTTCGTGCTGCGGCCCCACGTGGCGGAGTTCATCGACGTGGTCATGCACGACCGGACCCTGGAGTTCCGGCTCGAGGAGATCGCCATCCCTCCGCACTCACCGCTGGTGGGGGCGAGCCTCCAGGAGGCGGGCATCCGCGCCCGCACCGGGGCGCTCGTGCTGGCGCTCCGGGACGAGCGGGGCGCGTGGATCACGAACCCCGATCCCGACACCCACCTGCAGGTGGGTCAGATCGTGATCGCCATCGGCACCGAGAACGAGCTCAAGGCGCTGGCGGCGCTGGCCGCCACGTGAACGCCCGGGGAGGGACGCCGACGTGGTCGGCGAGGGCGACCAGCACCCGCTCGAACCCGCAAGGGCCGAGCTCGGCGGCGAGGTCGACGCCGCGAGGCACGTAGACGTCCAGCCGGTGGTCGCTGCGGGCGGGCATGACCCAGAGGAGCCGCCCGGCCGCCCTCAGATACACCCACTCGCTGCCCTGCCGCGGGGGGAACCGCGCCGCCGCGCGCCGCTACCCACTCGTGATGGCAGCCGTGCTCCTGCCGGCCTTGCCGCTGGCGCGCCCTCCCGTGACCCTCCGCGATGATGGGTGGATGGCGCGCCGGGTCAGCGAGATCGGGGCCGACCGCCCCAGCCGCACGGCCGTGCCCGCCGCCACGCCTCCGCTCAGCCGCGACGCGGCCGACCGCGCCGACCTGGCCGCCGTCGTGGACGGCGACCGCCAGGCCCTGGCGCGGCTCTACGAGCGCCACCGCGAGCCCCTGTTCGGCTTCATCCTGCGCACCACCGGTTACGACCGGGGCCTGGCCGAGGAGGTCTTGCAGGACACCTTGCTGGCGGTGTGGTTCAACGCCGCCTCGTTCATCGGCGCCGCCCAGGTGCGCACGTGGATCTACTCCATCGCCCGCCGCAACGCCCTCTCCAAGCTGCGCAAGAAGCGGCCCGACCCCGTCGACCCCGAAGACGCCCTGCCCGTGGTCGACACCGGGCCGACGCCCGACGACCAGGCCCTCGCCCGGTTGGAGGCCGGCCAGCTGGACCAGCTCATCGACCGGCTGCCCGAGGTGTTCCGTACCGTCCTCGTGCTCGCCTTCGTCGAGGACCTGCCCTACCCCGAGATCAGCCAGGTGCTCGACGTCCCGATCGGCACGATCAAGAGCCGGGTGAGCCGTGCCCGGGCGGCGCTGGTGGCCCTCGCCCGCCAGGAGAGGGTGCTGGGGTGACCACCCTCGAACCCCTGCCGTTCGGGGCCGAGACGCCCGACGAGCTGCTGGCCGCCTACGCCAACGGCAGCCTCACCGAGGCCGAGCGGGCCGAGGTGGAGCGCTGGCTGGCCGCCCATCCGGAATGGCGCGGCCGGGGCGAGGCCTACCAGGCGATCGGGGCCGCCATCCGCGAGCAGGCGGCGGCCTCGGCGCCACCCGCCCTCGCCGACCTGGAGGGCCTGTGGGCCGGGATCGACGCCCACCCCCAGCCGCGCCCGCTGCGCCCCCGGCCCGCGCCCGCCGCGCCGCCACCCCCTCCACCACCGCCGGCCTACGCCTCGACCCGCACGGCCGGGCGGCGGGGCGCGCCGTGGTGGCTGGCCGTCGCCGCCCTGCTCCTGGCCGTCGTGGCCGTCGGCGCGGTCGTCGCCGCGGCCACGGGCCGCGGTGCCGACACCGCCATCGTCCCCGGCTCCACGACGCCGGCGAGCGCCGCCGCCGACGCCCCTGCGCCCACCGCCGGCACCCAGGGGGCGCCCGCCGGCCTGGCCCGGCTGCAAGCCAGCGCCAAGGCCACCATCGACCAGCGCACGGCGGCCACGTCACTCAACGCCACCGCCACCCTCGACGTCACCGGCACCGACCTCGAGCAGGTGGCGCAGACACCCACCATCGTCGTCACGGTGGACGGCCACGGCGACATCGAGTTCCCCGACCGCTCCCGGCTCGACACCGCCACCAAGGTCGACGCCGGCCTGTTGCCGCTCCCGGCCGAGGGCGCGTCCGAGATCGAGATCGGCGAGCGGCGCTGGGTCAGCTGCGGCGGCGGGGCCTACGTCGAGCAGACCGACACCTCGACGGCGGCGTGCAGCGCCCTCGCCGTGGGGGCCTACTTCGCCGGGCCCGACGCCGGCGTCGACCTGCTCGAGCGGGCCGAGGGCGACGTCCAGAACCTCGGCACCGAGACGATCGATGCGGTCGAGACGACCCATTATCGGTTCACGTCGTCGTTCACCCCCGAGGACAGCGTCGGCTCGGTGCCTCTGGTGGTGGACGCCTGGGTCGGCAGCGACGACCTCCTCCGTCAGGTGCAGGCCACCACCGACTTCAAGCTGCCCTTCGACCTGCTCGGCAAGACCCAGACGGTGCCCGTCCACCTCGAGTTGAGCTTCACCCTCGGCCGCTTCGGCTCCGACGTCACCATCGACGCTCCGTCCTGACGGCGGTGACGGCCTCGGCCTCGCGCCGTAGCCTCAAGCCGATGAGCGCCCGGATGCCGCTGGCCCGCCATCTGCGCGGCTTCGGCACCACGATCTTCGCCGAGATGTCGGCCCTGGCCGTCACCACCGGGTCGGTCAATCTGGGCCAGGGCTTCCCCGACACCGACGGGCCCCCCGAGGTGATGCAGGGGGCCGTGGCCGCCATCGAGGCCGGGCACAACCAGTACCCGCCCGGTCCCGGCATCCCCGCGTTGCGCCGGGCCATCGCCGAGCACCAGCAGCGCTTCTGGGGCCTGGCCTTCGACCCCGACACCGAGGTGCTGGTCACCACCGGAGCCACCGAGGCCATCGCCGCCGCCCTGCTCGCCCTGTGTGAACCGGGCGACGAGGTGGTCACCTTCGAGCCCTACTACGACAGCTACGGCGCCGGGATCGCCATGGCCGGGGCGAGGCGGGTGGTGGTGCCGCTCGAGCCGCCCACGTGGTCCTTCGACCCCGAGCGGCTGGCCGCGGCGGTGACGCCCCGCACCCGGCTCGTGCTGCTCAACAGCCCGCACAACCCCACCGGCAAGGTGTTCGACCGGGCCGAGCTGGAGACGGTGGCCGAGGTGTGCCGGCGCCACGACCTGCTGGCCGTCACCGACGAGGTCTACGAGCATCTCGTGTTCGACGGCGTGCACGTCCCGCTGGCCACCCTGCCGGGGATGGCCGAGCGCACGGTGACGGTGTCGTCGGCGGGCAAGACGTTCAGCGTCACCGGCTGGAAGATCGGCTGGGCGTGCGCCCGGCCCGAACTGGTGGCGGCGGTGCGTACGGCCAAGCAGTTCCTCACCTACGTGAGCGGGGCACCGTTCCAGCCCGCCATCGCCGCCGGCCTGGGGCTCGACGACGGGTGGTACAAGGCGACGGCGGCGGCCATGGCGGCCAAGCGGGACCGGCTGGCGGGCGGGCTGGCGGCCGCCGGCTTGGCCGTGCTGCCCTCGGCGGCCACGTACTTCACCACCGTCGACATCCGCTCGGTGGGCGAGGACGACGGCGCCGCGTTCTGCCGGTCGCTGCCAGAGCGCTGCGGGGTGGTGGCCATCCCCAGCATGGTGTTCTACGACGACGTGGCGGCGGGGCGGCCGTTCGTGCGCTTCGCCTGTTGCAAGCGGGACGAGGTGCTCGACGAGGCCGTGGCCCGGCTGGCGACGCTGGCCGCCCGCGGCGGCGGGGAGCCGTCGTGATCGTCGCCGCCGTCCAGCACGACATCGCCTGGGAGGACGCGGCCACGACCCTGGCGCGCCTGGCCCCGATGGTCGAACGGGCGGCGGCCACCGGCGCGGAGCTGGTGGTGCTCAGCGAGATGTTCGCCACCGGCTTCTCCATGGCCCCCGAGAAGGTGGCCGAGGGCCCCGACGGGCCGGCCAGCCGTTTCCTGGCCGAGCGGGCGGCCACCTGCGGGGTGTGGGTGGGCGGGTCGATCGCGGTGCGGCCCGAGCCCGACGCCCGGCCGGTGAACCGCCTCGTCCTGGCCGCCCCTGACGGCCGTCGCCTCCACTACGACAAGCGCCACCCGTTCAGCTACGCCGGTGAGCACGAGTGCTACGGCGCCGGCACCGAACCTGGGGTGGTCACCGTCGGCGGGGTCCGCCTGGGCCTGTCGATCTGCTACGACCTGCGCTTCGCCGACGGCTACTGGGCCCAGGCGCCCGATGTCGACGCCTACGTGGTGGTGGCCAACTGGCCGGCGGCCCGGCGCCACCACTGGCAGAGCCTGCTCACCGCCCGGGCCATCGAGAACCAGGCCTACGTGATCGGCGTGAACCGGGTGGGTGACGGCGACGGGCTCACCTACAGCGGCGACAGCGCCATCATCGACCCGCTGGGCCAGACCCTGGCCGCCGCCTCCGGCGCCGAAGCGGTCCTCACCGCCGACATCGACCCCGCCGTGGTGGCCGACGTCCGCGGGCGCTTCCCCTTCCTCGCCGACCGCTGATGGGTTTGCACCCTGGGGGCCCATATGGGGCCCTGAAGGTGCAAACCGGGATGGGTTTGCACCCTGGGGGCCCATATGGGGCGCTGAAGGTGCAAACCGGGATGGGGTTTGCACCCTGAGGGCCCATATGGGGCGCTGAAGGTGCAAACCGGGGGGGCGCCTCCCCGTCAGTCGAGGAGGCGGGCGAGGAAGGCGGGCAGCGCGGCCCGCTCGGAGGGCAGGGCCTCCAAGCGCGCCCGCACCGGGACCCGCGCCAGCAGGGGGGTGCGGCGCAGCGCCCGCACCAGGGCCTCGGTGCGCGCCGCCAGGCCGTCGTCGTTGGCGGCCAGCACCACCATGCGGCCCCCGCCGGTGGCGCACACCGTCTCGCCGGCGGCGAAGGTGGTGCGCAACTGCTGCGCGAGCACGAGGAGGCTGGCGTCGCGCACGAAGGGCGACTGGTCGAGGGGTGCTCTCGCGTCGACGACCACCAGCCGGTAGAGGCGGCGCGGGTCGCGCCCGGTGGCCTGGCCCTCGTCGTACACCTGGTCCAGCCGGATCCGCAGGACGCCCGTGGTGAGCAGGCCGGTGAGCGGGTCGCGGCACGCCCGGTCGCCACCGGCGAGGCGAGCGCCGTCGACCCATCCCTCGGCCAGTGCCACCCCGGCGGCGAACGTGCCCAGCTCGCCGGCCAGCCGCGGTTCGAGCACGGCCAGGCGTTCCACGGCGCCGGCCAGCTCGCCCAAGGCCCAGCCCTCGACGGCCAGGCGCCGTCCGAACCGGCGGAGTGCGGCGCGGGCCCGGCCGGGGTCGGCCAGGGCGCTGGCGACCACGTCGGCGAACGCGTCCACGGGGCGCGCCCCGCTCCCGGCGGCCGAGCCCCGGGGCACGGCCTCGAGCCACCGGACGAGGACGTCGCCGTCGCCGCCGGCCTCGCCGCTCGCCTCGTCGTCGGTGTCACTCCGGGCCCACATGCTGAGCACCCCCACCTCCTGTCGTCGTCTTGTCTCCTCGAGGGACAAGACGCTCGCGACCGGTGGTAATGACGCCTGCGACGGAGATCAGGCCCGGCGCGCCCGGATCGGACGGTCGGCCGTGAGGCCGCGGCCCGATTCGAGGTCGAACTGCCAGCCGTGCTGGGTGCACGTCAGGATGCACCCGTCGAGCTCGCCGAAGATGGCCAGGTCGGCCTGGCGGTGCGGGCACAGCCGTTGCACCAGCCAGTCGCCGATGCGCACCTCGTCGCCCTCGGGACCCG
The DNA here is from genome assembly GCA_044871175.1 of Acidimicrobiales bacterium. GTDB lineage: Bacteria > Actinomycetota > Acidimicrobiia > Acidimicrobiales > Ilumatobacteraceae > JBIOZN01. The sequence goes on from JBIOZN010000307.1 coordinate 7,556, forward strand.
CGCCGGCCGGGGAGCGGGTGGCGGCGTCGGCCCGGGCCTGGGCTTCGGCCCGGCGGATCCGCTCGGGCGACAGTGACTTGAAGAAGTTGTACAGGTGCTCGTTGAACTCGCCTCGTCGCCACGCTCGGAAGCGCAGGGAGAGGAACAGGGCGTTGGACCAGTCGACCGCCCGGCGCGCCACCACCGTCTCCACCAGCGGACGGGGGATGTCGAAGGCGAAGGCGTGGTCCTCGCCGGGGACGAAGGGGCGCACCCGCCCGGCGGGAAAGTCGATGGCGACGTCGAGGTCACCGGCGCGCAGGCGGCACACGCTGCCGATGGCGGTGCACAGCGTCGGCGCCCGGGCCAGGAGCGGCTCCCACCACGCCGTCAGCTCCGCGAGCAGCGTGGGTGTGGGCTCGTGCCACGTGGCCTTCTCCTTGGCCAGCCAGTCGCTCCAGTCGGCGGCGTACTCGGCCAGCTCGGCCCGCTTGTCGGTGAAGGGCCGCATGGCCTCGGCCGTGGGCACGGCGTGCCGGACGGCGACGGCGACGGGGGTGACGGTCACCGTGCTGCCGGGCACCAGCACGCGACCGGTGGTGATCCCCTCGGCGTGGAGGCGCTGGAGGAAGCGCGGGGCGTCGGGGAAGATCGATATCTCGGTGCCGTCGACCCAGTTGAACTGAGCCAGCTCGGGGTCGAGGAAGCAGGGCGGACCGGCCGAGGGCACCACCACCCGGGCATCGATCGCCTCGACGTAGCGCACCGCCCGGGTGAACTGCGCCTCCACCTTGGCCCGGGCCAGCTCGCGCTTCAGGTCGTCGGCCACGTCGTACACCATCGGGTACCAGATGGCGCCCGAGTACTGGAGCCAGTGGCAGTCGATGGGGCCGTGGGCGGTGACGGCGGGCAGGTCGTTGAGACGGCAGTCGTTCTGGTCGAGCAGGCGGGTGCGGCCGTCGTCGACGATGAGGGCCGAGTCGCCGCCGGGGCCATCGGTGAGGGAGGTCTCGACGTGGATCTCCACCACCAGCCCGGTCTCAAGGGTGACGGGCTCGCCCGGTCGGGTGCGCACGAAGCGCTCGAAACCGAGACGGCGCATCTGCGCTTCGAGCTCGCCCGTCGGGAAGCCCGGCAGCAGCACCGTGGTGCTGCGGTCGATGTGCTCGCGGAGGAAGGCCTCGTCGAAGTGGTCGCCGTGCAGGTGGGAGACGTAGAGATAGTCGGGGCGTTCGATGCGGGCGACGAGGTCGGGGTCGAGGCGGTCGTTGCGGGGGAACACGTACCACGACCCGAAGAAGGCGGGCACGAACCACGGGTCGCACACCACCGAACCCCGATCGGTCTCGATGAGGATCCCGGCGTGACCGATGGATGTGGCCCGCATGGGCGTCCATCATGGTCGGCCCGTGCGCAGGGCCGGTGTCACCGCGTGGCGGTGTGGGTCAGGCGACGGGCGGGTCGGTGTACTGCTGCCCGCCGCGCGAGACGTGCTCGGTCCACTGGGAACCGTCCCAGTAGCGCATCTCGTAGCGGCCCGAGGGGTCGGGGTACCAGCCGGGGGGCGTGGACGAGCCCGTCGACGCGGTGCTGCCGTACCCGCCCGAGGTGCCCGAGCTGCTGGTGGCCCCGCCGGTGGTGCCGTACCCGGACTGGCCCCCCTGCCCCTGCCCGGCGCCGCCCTGGGCTTGGCCGCTCCACGGCGACGCGCCGGTGCCGGCGCCCGTGCCGGCGCCCGTGCTCGCGCCGCCGGTGCCGCCCTCGGTGCTGGACGCCCACCCCGACGGCTCGGACGTGGTGGAGCTGGTGGGCGACGACGCCGTGCCCGTGGACGACTCCCACGACGTGGCCGCCGCCGCCTCACCCAGTCCTGCGCCGGTGGCCGTCGTCGGCGCGGTGGTGGTATCGGCCTCGCTGGCCTTGGCCGTGCTGGTGGTGGACTTCACGATCGCCACCAGGTCGGTGCCGGCGGTGACGACCGACACCACGTCCCAGCCCTGGGACGCCTTCTCGTTCAGCTTCGAGACGAACCCGTCGAGGTCGTAGGACGACGAGCTGATCGACGCGTACTCCGGCATGGGCCGGACAGTAGTCCCTGCACTCCCGGGACCCGATGATGGGGAGGTCCCACTCCGCGTCTCGGCGCGAATTCCGCCCTATACGGCGGGGATCGCGTCAAGACGCTCGGGGAGGCTCGTTACCCCGACCTCACCCGACGACGTCACCCGACGAGGGCGAGCACGTCGACGCCCTCGGTCGGTCCGTCGTGGATGAGCTCGCCGTCGCGCAGCGCCAGGCAGCGGGTGACCGCCGGGCGGTGCACGAACTCGAGCTCGTGGGTGGCCACCACCAGGGTGGTGCCGGCGGCGTGGGCGTCGTCGAGCAGCTCGAGCAGGGCCGCCCGGCCGGCGGCGTCCAGGCCGACGAAGGGCTCGTCCACGCAGAGCACCTCGTACGGGCGCAGCAGGGCGAGGGCGATCTGGGCCTTCTGGCGCAGCCCCCGGCTGAACCGGCTGGGGAGGTCGTCCCCGCGCTCGTAGATGCCGAGGTGCCCCAGCAGGTCGGCGGCCCGCTGCTCCCAGTCGTCGTCCATGCCGTGGAGCCGGGCGACGTACTCGAGGTGCTCCCACACCGACAAGTCGTCGTAGAACGTGGGGCTGTCGGACAGGTAGCTGAGGGCGGCGCGCGCCTCCAGGCTGCCGGCCAGGTGGCCGTGCACGCTGACCGTTCCGGCGCTCGGCTCGAGCAGCCCGGCCACGAGGCGCAGGAACGTCGTCTTGCCCGAGCCGTTGTGGCCCACCAGCACCACGCCCTCGCCGGACGCGACGGAGAGGTCGAGGGGGGCGAGGGCGGGGAGGTCGCCGTACACCTTCCCGAGCCCCTCGGCGCCGAGCGCTGGGGGCGGCCCCGCCGGCCGGGCGGCGCTTGCCGGCGCCGGCTGCGGCTTGGCGACCTTCGCCGCCGCCTTGGACGACCGGGCCTCGCCCGTGGGCCCCGATGGCGCGCCGCCGGGCCGGTCGGGGCGGTTCGGGCGGTTGGGCCGCGCCGTGCGGCTCACGAGGTCGCTCCGGCGCGCTGGCGCCGCTGGTCGGAGGCTGACTGGCTGTCCTGGACGAGCCTGTCCCACCAGGCGTGGGCCGGCTCTCGGAAGCGAACCCACAGCCCGGTGATCACCGAAGGGATCAACGCGAACACGGCGGCCGTCGCGGTGGCGGGCACCGGTGGCGTCGTGCCCCGGACCTGGGCGCGGTGGCCGATGAGGACGGGGAGCACGCCGATCACCGACAGGATGACGGGCCAGGCGGTGCGCAGCGCGATCTTCATGCCCGCCACCTCGGGTGGCAGCAGCTGGCCGTCCTCGCCGCTGCGGGGCACCCCGCTCACCACGCTGACGGCCGCGCCGGCGGCCGCCCCGAGGGCCGCGGGCACCCACGCCACCGCCGCCACCTCGACGGCCACACGGCTGAAGCCGAGCAGGGCGCCCAACCCCGCGCCGATGCCGGCCACGATCAGCATCACGACGGTGGCCAGCGGCAGATGGCGGACGAGCACCGTGCCCCGTTCGCGCGGCCAGCTGTCGAGGCGGTCGTCCTGGTCGACCTCCTGGGCCAGGCCTTCAACGGCGTCGAGGGCGGCGACGTAGAGAGCGACGCCGGCCACGATGACCAGGGGCTGGGCCCCGTGCCACACGCCCCATCCGGCGGCACCGGCCACCGCGCCACAGGCGACGAGGCGCAGGATCCGGGGGAGGGGGAAGCGCAGCACGCCGCGCAGGTCGCGCGTCCACGTGGACCGCGGGGGCCGGTGGGCGGCGGTGTGCAGCCACGGGCGTTGCCGCGGGAGGTCGAGGGCGAGCTGGCGGCGGAGCAGGATGACGGTGCGCAGGTCCTGCAGTGTGACCGCGAAGCGCAGCTGGCTCACTAGCCGCGTGCGCCGCTCGGCCGCCTCCAGCGACACGCCGCCGAGGAGGGCGACGCCGAGAGCGGCCAGGCCGGCCACCACGGCGATGGCGGCCAGGGCGGCCGGCTGCAACTCGAGGGGCGCGGTGGCGATGGCGCCGACGTAGCGGAACGGGCCCGGGAAGACCTCGGC
>JBIOZN010000308.1:0-2499 GCA_044871175.1 Acidimicrobiales bacterium
GGTGACCCGGGCCGTCGGGCCGGTGGCCTCGAACACGGCCGTGCGGGCCGAGCTGCGCCGCCGCCAGCGCAACTGGGCCGAAGCCCACGGCGGCGGGGTCATCGAAGGCCGCGACATCGGCACCGTCGTCTTCCCGGGCGCCGAGCTGAAGCTGTACGTCACCGCCGACGTGGACACGCGGGCCCGGCGGCGGGCCCAGGAGGTCACCGACCTCGAGTACGAAGACGTGGTCGCCGCCATCATCGAGCGCGACGCCCGTGACCACGCCCGCTCCGACGGCGGGCTCGTCCAGGCCAAGGACGCCGTCGTGATCGACAGCACCGACCGCTCGGTGGACGAGATCGTGCACCAGATCCTCGGCCTGCTGCCGTGAGCTCGCCGGCCGTGACCGGGGACGGGTGGGGCAAGCTCGCCTTCTACCGGGTGGCGCGCGCCCTCGTCGTCGGGTTCTTCCGCATCTGGTCGCGCCTCACGGTCGAGGGTCGCGAGCACGTGCCCGCCAGCGGCGCCTACGTCGTCGCCCCGGTCCATCGCTCCAACGTGGACACGCCCATCACGGGTGCGGTCACGAAGCGGCGGCTGCGGTTCATGGGCAAGGACTCGCTATGGCGCCACCGGGCGTCGGCCTGGTTCCTGTCTGCCCTCGGCGGGTTCCCGGTGGTGCGGGGCACGGCCGATCGGGAGGCGCTGCGGCGCTGCATCGAGGTCATCGACGGCGGCGAGCCGCTGGTGCTCTTCCCCGAGGGCACCCGACAGTCGGGCCCGCTGGTGCAGCCGTTGTTCGACGGCGCCGCCTACGTCGCCTGCCGTTGCCGGGTGCCGATCGTGCCGGTGGGCATCGGCGGGTCGGAGCGGGTGATGCCCAAGGGCGCCAAGGGCCTGCACCCCCGCAAGGTCCACCTGATCATCGGGCCGGCACTGCACCCCCCCGTGGACGCCTCGGGACGGGTGCCCCGCCGGGCGGTGAAGGAGCTCACCGAGCAGCTCCACGCCGTGCTGCAGGACCTGTTCGACCGGGCCCAGGCCCGTGCCGGCGCCTGACCCCCACTCTGGGTTTGCACCCTCAGGACCCACTATTGGCCCTCAGGGTGCAAACCGGTAGAGGGGTTTGCACCCTGGGAGCCCACTATTGGCCCTCAGGGTGCAAACCGGTCAGGAGCGGTAGAACGCGGTGAGGGCGGCGACCAGCAGGTCGGGGTCGTGGGCGCCGGCCAGCTCGCGCGCCGAGTGCATCGACAGCATGGCGCAGCCCACGTCGACGGTGGCGATCCCGAGGCGGGTGGCGGTGATGGGCCCGATGGTGGACCCGCAGGGCTGGTTGTTGCGGCTGACGAACACCTGCCAGGGCACGCCCGCCTTCTCGCAGGCGGCCGTGAAGGCGGCCGTCGTGACGGCATCGGTGGCGTAGCGCTGGTTGGCGTTCACCTTCACGACCGGCCCGGCGTTGGGCCGGGGCTGGTGGCCGGGCTCGTGGCGCTCGGGGTAGTTGGGGTGCACGGCGTGGGCCATGTCGGCCGACACGCACACCGATCCGGCGCACGCCCGGGCGGCCTCCTCGCCGCCTCCGGTGACGCGCTCGACCACCGTGGCCAGCAGCGGTCCGGCTGCCCCGGTAGCCGTGTGCGAGCCCACCTCCTCGTGGTCGAAGAGGGCGGCCACGACCGTGCCCACCGGCCCCTCACCGCCCGCCGCCCCCACCAGTGCGGTGACCGCGGCCCACGCCGAGCACAGGTTGTCGAGGCGGGGCGCAGCGATCAGCTCGCCGTCGACGCCCAGCACCGTCGGCGGTGTGAGGTCGTGGAGCATGAGGTCGAAGGCGGCCACGTCGCCCGCCGCCACTCCGGCGGCCGCGGCCGCGACCTCCACGAGCTCGCCGGGACGGGCGGCGCCGAGGCCCCATACGGGCGTCAGGTGCTGCTGGGGGTCGAGCACGAGGCCCCGGTCGTTCACGCCCCGGTCGAGGTGGATGGCGAGCTGGGGGACGCGCAGGAGCGGGCGGTCGACGTGCACCAGCACCGTCTCGCCCGAGGCCAGCGCCAACCGGCCCGACAACCCGAGGTCGCGGTCGAGCCAGCTGTTGAGGAGGGCGCCGCCGTAGACCTCCACGGCCACCTGGCGCCAGCCGCACGACCCCGTGTCAGGCCGGGGCTTGAGGCGCAGGTTGGGGCTGTCGGTGTGGGCGCCCACGATCCGCAGCGGTTGGGCCGCGGGCGCACCGTCGGGGCGGAACCACGCCACCAGCGCCCCGCCCCGCCGGACGTACCGCCCGCCCGTGACCGTCGGCCACGGCGCGGTCTCCTCGAGGCGGGTGAAGCCGGCCGACTCGAGGTGGGCGGCGGCGGTGGCGACGGCGTGGTACGGCGACGGCGAGGCGGCGATGAAGTCGAGCAGCTCGCAGGGGTCGGCCATCGGGGCCATCCAACCAGACGCCTGCGACCGGTGACGGCCACCAGGAAGGCGGCCGCTGATGACGGGATCCCCTCTGGCAAGCTGGCCCCA
>JBIOZN010000309.1:0-3588 GCA_044871175.1 Acidimicrobiales bacterium
CCCAGCTGGGGTCGTGCCCGGGCACCCGCACGAGCACGGTGGTGGGCGTGCCCGCCATGGCCTGCACCAGCGGCCACAGCCCGTCGACGCCGGCGAACCCGTGCTGGCAGTCGACGCACACGTAGTCGTAGCCGGCCACCGCCAGCGCCTCGGCCACCAGCGGCGAGGGCACCATCACCCAGGCCCCGAAGGCCGTGGAACCACTGGCGAGACGCTCCCGGAGGGGGTTGGGCACGAGGGTCGAGCCTAGGCTCACGCCGACGCCGCCGCCCGGGAGGGAACGTGGACCCCGACTTCAGCGACGAACAGGAGCAGTTCCGCAAGGTCGTGCGGGACTTCGCCCGCAGCGAGGTGGCGCCCCACGCCGCCCGCTGGGACGCCGAGGCCACCTTCCCCGTGGACACCGTGCTGGCCATGGGCGAGCTGGGCCTGTTCGGGCTGGTGTTCCCCGAGCGCTACGGCGGCTCCGACGCCGACTTCACCACCCTGTGCATCGCCATCGAGGAGCTGGGCCGGGTCGACCAGTCCGTCGGCATCACCCTGTCGGCCGGCGTCGGGCTGGGCGCCAACCCCATTTACAGCTTCGGCACCGAGGACCAGAAGGACCGCTGGCTGCCCGACCTGGTGGCCGGCCGGGCCCTCGGCGCCTTTGGCCTCACCGAACCCGATGGCGGCAGCGACGCCGGCGCCACCCGCACCCGGGCCCGCCTCGAGGGCGACGAGGCCGCCGGCGAGTGGGTGATCGACGGCGCCAAGGCGTTCATCACCAACTCGGGCACGCCCATCACGTCGCTCATCACCGTCACCGCCCGCACCGACGAGCGCGAGATCTCGGCCCTCGTCGTGCCCGCCGGCACCCCCGGCCTCATCGTCGAGCCGCCCTACCGCAAGCTCGGGTGGCACGCCTCCGACACCCACGGCCTCACGCTCGCCGACTGCCGGGTGCCGGCCCACCACCTCCTCGGCGCCCGGGGGCGGGGCTTCCGGAACTTCCTGCAGATCCTGGACGACGGCCGCGTCGCCATCTCGGCGCTGGCCGTCGGGCTGGTCCAGGCGTGCCTCGACCTGTCGGTCGACTACGCCAAGGCCCGTAACGCCTTCGGCGGCCCCATCGGCCGCTACCAGAGCATCGCCTTCGCCCTGGCCGACCTGGCGGTGGCGGTGGAGAACGCCCGCAACCTCACCTACAAGGCGGCCTGGTTGAAGGATCACGGGCGGCCCTTCATCAAGGAGGCCGCCTTCGCCAAGCTCTACTCCACCGAGGCGGCGGTCAGCGCCACGCGGGTGGCCACCCAGGTGTTCGGCGGCTACGGCTTCGTGGAGGACACGCCTGTCGCCCGCTTCTACCGGGACGCCAAGATCCTGGAGATCGGCGAGGGCACCAGCGAGATCCAGCGCATCGTGATCGCCCGCGCCCTGGGCCTGCCCGTCGAGTAAAGAAGTCTCGGCGCGATCGCCGCCACATATGGCGGAAATCGCGCCGAGAGTTCGGCGGGACGGAGGGTACGGCCAGGGGCCGCGGGTCGCCGCCGGTCAGGCGGGCGGGTCGCCGAGGACGGGTTGGGCCATCATCACCCGGCGGTCGAAACCGGACTCCCAGGGCAGCCACCCGTTGCGGTCGGGCCACACGAGCTGCACCACCCGGTACCCGGTGCCGCCGTACCAGGCGGTGGCCGACTCGAACAGCGGGGCGCACTCGCCCACGTCGACGGGCACCAGGGCGGCGCGCAGCCCGCGGTCGTAGAGCCCGGTGAACAGCGCCCCCACCGGGATGTCGGTGCCGCCCGCCAGCAGGTCGACCACCATCCCCACCAGGCCCCGCGCCGCCACCGGCGTGAGCCCGAACACGCACACCTCGGGGAAGCCGTAGGCCTGCTCGAGCCCGATCGTGTAGGCGTAGCCGGGGATGGGGGGGTCGAGCTCGGGCCGGGCGGCCACCGGCTCGAGGGCCCACCCGTTGGTCTCCACCATCCAGGCGATCTTGTCCCGCTGGGCCATGAACCGGTCGGGGAACACGTCGTCGCCCATCGCGCCGCGACGGTACCGCCGCCTCGCCGGTACCGTCCTGGCCGGATGTACCGCTTCGCCCTGCGGCCCCGGTGGCTCGCCTTCCACCTGCTCGTCGTCGTGCTCGTCGTGGTGATGGTGAACCTCGCCTTCTGGCAGTTGCGTCGCCTCGACGCCCGCCGCGCCCTGAACGACCGGGTCGAGGAGCGCTCCGCCCTGCCGGCCGTGCCCATCGACGACCTGATCACCGTGAACGCCGACCCCGCCGCCGTGGCCGCGTCGGAGTGGCGCCCCGTCACGGCCACCGGCCGCTACGACCCCGACCGCGAGGTCCTCATCCGCAACCGGAGCTTCGACGGCGCCCCCGGGTTCCACGTCGTGACCCCCCTCGTCACCGAAGCCGGGACGCTGCTGGTGAACCGGGGCTGGATCCCGTTGGGCGACGCCGAACACCCCGTCGTCCCGCCGCCGCCCTCCGACGAGGTCACCGTCACCGGGCGCGTCCGGGCGCCGCAGGAACGGGGTCGCTTCGGCGCCCGCGATCCGGCCGAGGGGACGCTCGACCAGTTGGCCCGCGTCGACGTCCCCCGCATCGCCGCCCAGACGCCCGGGACGCTCTACCCGCTCTACGTCGAGCGGATCGATCCGTCAGCCGCCCCGGGTGAGCTCCCGGCTCCCCTGCCCCTGCCCGAGCTGGACGAGGGGCCGCACCTGTCGTATGCCGGCCAGTGGTTCCTGTTCAGCGCGGTCGCCGTGGTGGCGTGGGCGGTGATGGTGCGCCGGGCCGCCCGCCAGGGGGGCCGCGTCCGCAAGGACCGCCCGCCGGCGCCGGCCGACGAGGACCTGCCCGTCGCCTGACCGACCCGCCCGACCGGCCCGCCCGACCGGCCCGCCCGCGAGGCCATCATGGGCGGGCATGGCGGAGACACCACCCCGGTACCCCGGGCCCATGGCGCCGTCTCCGCCGCCGGCGGAGCGCGGTCAGGCCGGGTTCCACCTCCTCGGCGCCGGGGTCGTGGCCGCGCTCGTGTTCGTGCTCTGGCTGGCGATGTCGGGCGTCGGCTTCGTCACGAGCTATTGCCGGCCCCGGGACCTGACCGACGGCAACTCCCGCTCGCTGCGGCTGGCGGGCACCGTGGTCATCGTCATCCTCGCCGCCGTCGCCTTGTCTGGGCGGCGATGGCGCGTCGCCGTCACTTCCACTCCGCCGCCTGGTTCGCCCTCGCGCTGGTGACGGTGATCGGCGGCGCGTTGTGGGTGTGGTCGCTGGAGCCGAGCCAATGGTGCGCCTTCTGACCCCGATGACCCCGAGACCTCTAGGGTGGCGGGGTGCCCGCCATCGAGTACTTCTTCGACATCGCCTGCCCATGGACGTGGATGACCTCGCGCTGGGTCGTCGAGGTCGCGCCCCAGCGGGACCTCGATGTGCGCTGGTGCACCTACAGCCTCCGGTACAAGAACCGGAACAACGAGATCCCGGCCCAGTTCCGCGAGCCGATGGACGCCCAGTTCCGGGGCCTGCGCGTGATCGAGGCGGCCCGGGACGCCTTCGGGGACAAGGTGGTCGGTCGCCTCTACACC
>JBIOZN010000310.1:0-10975 GCA_044871175.1 Acidimicrobiales bacterium
CCGGCGCCGCCCGCCGAGGACGACGGGGGGCCGACGGCCGGGGACGGGGGCACCGCCCCCGACTCGCCGGCCGGGGACGCCGGCCGCCCCGACCGGCCGGCCGCCTCGGCCGCCCGCAGCAGCTCGAACAGGGCCACGTGGCGCAGGGGCTCGCCGCCCACCGCGACACATCCACCTTCGAGGACGGTGAAGCCACGGGCGGCCGCCTCGGTGGCGACCTCGTGGACCAACCGGGACTTCCCCAGCCCCGCCTCGGCGGTGACGAGCATGGCGCCGCCGGCGCCCACCGCCGCGCGCTCGATGCGCTCGCGCAGGGCCGTGAGCTGGCGCTGCCGCCCCACCAGCGCCGTCGTCACCGTCATGCTCACGTCTCGCGCAGCGTAGTAAGCCGCGTAAGAAGCACGCTGCCCGACGACGCCACCACCCAGCGGGGCGCACCCTCACGCGGTGACCATGATGACCCTGGCCGACCCCCTGCCCGGCAGCCTGCAGCACCACGCCCTCGCCCCCCGGCTCCTGCACTCCGGCCACCCCGCCCCGGGGGCGCCCGCCCTGCGCCCGCTCCAGGGCAGCCGGCCCCTGACCCCGCGAGAGGACGAGATCGCCCGCCTGGCCTCGGCCCGCTGGACCGACCAGGAGATCGCCGACGTCCTGTTCATCTCGGTGCGCACGGTCGAGTCGCACCTGGCCAGCGTGTACCGCAAGCTCGGCGTCAGCTCCCGGCGGGACCTGCGCTGAGGCTTCGGGGCCGCAGGGACCTGCGCTGAGGCTTCGGGGCCGCAGGGACCCCTCGGGCCGTTGCGGCGGCACCAGGGACCGGCGCTGACCGCCCGGCCGGCCCCGGGCGGGCGCGCCGTCAGTTGTAGCTCGGGTCGTCGGGATAGTTCGTCAGCCAGGACAGCCGGCCCGGCTGGCGCGCCAGCACCGCCCGCCAGAGCTGGTCCGCATCGGCGCAGAAGGCGTCATCGGCGGCGGCCTGGACCACGAACCAGGCGCCCGCCGCCAGCTCGCCCTCGAGTTGGCCACCGCCCCACCCGGCATAGCCGGCGAACAGGCGTACGGCCTCGTGGGGCGCGTCCAGCTCGCCGGGCGCCCGGGTGAGATCGACCGTGCCCACCGCGCCCACGAGCGGCGCCCAGCCGTCGGCCGGCGCCACCGGCGAGCGGGCCAGCGCGATCACGGCGTCGGGCTCGACCGGGCCGCCCTGGAACAGCACGGCCGGGGCGGTGGCGACCTCGGCCCAGGAGGGCACCACTTCGGCCACGGCCCGCTCGCCGGGGCGATTGATGACGATGCCGAGCGCCCCTTCGTCGCTGTGCTCGAGGACGAACACCACGGTGCGATCGAAGTTCGGGTCGACGAGCGGCGGGGTGGCCACGAGCAGCCGTCCCCGGAGGGCGCCGGGCACAGGGTCCACGTCTGCACCTTCTCACATCGGCGTTGGAATGAACATGCGTGGGTGTGCATGGACATGGTGTAGGGTGCGACGGTGGGCGTACGCATGGGCATTGTCGGCGCTTCCGGCTATACGGGCGCCGAGCTGCTGCGGCTCGGCGCACTGCACCCCGAGCTCGACGTCGTCGTCGCCACCGGCGACACCCAGGCGGGCACCGACGTGGCTGCGCTGTACCCGAGCCTGGCCGCCGCCTATGGCCGTCTCCGCTTCACGCCCTACACGCCCGACGCGGTCGCGGGCCTCGACCTCGTCGTGTGCGGCCTGCCCCACGGCACCGCCCAGCAGGTCGTCCCCGAGCTGCTGGGGCGGGTGGGCGTGGTCGTCGACCTGTCGGCCGACTTCCGCCTCCGCGACCCCGACCTCTATCCCCGCTGGTACGGGTCGCAGCACCGCCGGCCCGACCTGCTCGAGCGCTTCGTCTACGGGCTGCCCGAGCTCTACCGCGACGAGCTGAAGGGGGCGACCGCCGTCGCCGCCCCCGGCTGCTACGTCACCGCCGCCGCCCTCGCCCTCACCCCCTTGGTGCGCACCGGCGTCGTCCAGCCCGACGGGGTCATCGTCGATGCCGCCTCGGGGGCGTCGGGGGCCGGTCGGGGCACCAAGCCCACCACCGCCTTCTGCACCGTGGATGAGGACTTCACCGCCTACGGGCTGCTCGACCACCGCCACACGCCCGAGATCGAGCAGGTGACGGGGGCCTCGGTGCTGTTCACGCCCCACCTGGCGCCCATGAACCGGGGGATCCTGGCCACCTGCTACGCCCGGCCCGCCGACCCGGCCACCACCACCGCCGACGTGCTCGCCCGGCTGGCCGACGCCTACGCCGGCGAGCCGTTCGTCGTCGTCGGGGAGGCCCCGCCCTCCACCAAGGCGACGCTGGGCTCCAACGCCTGCCACCTCACCGCCCGGGTGGACGAGCGCACCGGCTGGGTGGTGGTGCTGGCTGCGCTCGACAACCTGGTGAAGGGCGCCTCGGGCCAGGCGGTGCAGTGCGCCAACCTCGCCCTCGGCCTGCCCGAGGTGATGGGCCTGCCGAGCGCGGGGCTGTACCCGTGAGCCGAACCTCGCCCACCGCCGGCCGGCATCCATGAGCGTGACGTCCCCGGCGGGGTTCGTGGCCGCCGGCGGGGCCATCGGGATCAAGGCGTCCGGCGCCGCCGACCTCGCCCTCGTCGCCACCGCCGACGGGAATGCCGTGCCGGCGGCCGCCGTGTTCACCCGCAACCGCCTGGCCGCTGCGCCCGTCGTCGTCAGCCGGGCCCATCTGGCCGCCACCGGCGGGCGGGCGGCCGCCATCGTGCTCAACTCGGGCAACGCCAACGCCGCCACCGGCGCCGCCGGCCGGGCCACCGCCGAGCGGATGGCCGCCCTCACCGCCAAGGCCGTCGGCTGCGCCGCCGACGAGGTCCTGGTGTGCTCTACCGGGCTGATCGGGATCCCCCTGCCGGCGGCGCCGTTCGAGGCCGGCCTGGCGGCCGTGGCCGCCGGGCGCGCGCCCGGCCCGGAGAGCGGTCGGGCCGCCGCCACCGCCATCATGACCACCGACACGGTGGCCAAGGAAGCGCTCGTCCTCCGCCCGGGGTTCACCGTGGGGGGCATGGCCAAGGGCGCCGCCATGCTGGCCCCCAACATGGCCACGATGCTGGCGGTGGTCACCACCGACGCCGCCGCCGAGCCGGCCGCCCTGGCCCGCGCCCTGGCCGGTGCGGTCGATGCCAGCTTCCACCGCATCACCGTCGACGGGTGCACGTCCACCAACGACACGGTGATCGTGCTCGCCTCCGGCCGGGCGGGGCCGGTCGACGACGACGAGCTGCGCGCCGGGCTGGGCGAGGCCTGCGCCAGCCTGGCCGCCCAGATGGTGGGCGACGCCGAGGGCGCCACCAAGGTCGTGCGGGTGGAGGTCACCGGCGCCGCCACCGCCGCCGAGGCCGACCGGGGCGCCCGGGCCGTCGCCTCGAGCCAGCTGTGCAAGTGCTCGTGGTACGGGGCCGACCCCTACTGGGGCCGCATCGGGTCCGAGCTGGGCGCGGCCGGCATCGCCTTCGACCCCGACCGCCTGCGCGTCGCCTACGGCGGCGTCACGGTGGCGGCCGAGGGGGTCGCCGTCCACCACGACACCGGCGCGGTGGCGGCCCACATGGCCGGGCGCTTCCTCACCGTCACCGCCGATCTCGGCCTGGGCGCCGGCGCCGCCGCCATCCTCACCAACGACCTCAGCCACGCCTACATCGACGAGAACCGGGGGACGAGCTGATGGCGGAACTGGCCACGCCGCTCGACGCGACCGGGCACGACCGGGCCGCCGTGCTGGTGGAGGCCCTGCCCTACATCCGCCGCTTCTGGGGGGCGACCGTCGTCGTGAAGTACGGCGGCAACGCCCTCGCCGGAGCCGCCGGCGCCGGCGTCGGCGTCGGCGACGAGCTCGCCCTGTTCGCCCAGGACATCGTGCTCATGCGCTCGGTGGGCATGCACCCGGTCGTGGTGCACGGCGGCGGGCCCCAGATCACCGAGCTGATGGCCCGGCTGGGCAAGCAGACCGAGTTCCGCGACGGGCTTCGGGTCACCGACGCCGAGACCGTCGACATCGCCCGCATGGTGCTGCGAGGGCAGGTGAACCCGTCGATCGTCGCCGCCATCAACGTCCACGGGCCCCTGGCCGTGGGCATATCGGGCGAGGACGCCGGGCTCATCTCCGCCGCCGCCCGCCACCCCGAGCTCGGCTTCGTGGGCGAGGTCACGGCCGTCAACCCCACGCTGCTGCAACGCCTGCTGGCCCAGGACCTCATCCCGGTCGTGGCCACCATCGGTTCCGACGCCGTCGGCCAGCACTACAACATCAACGCCGACACGGTGGCGGGCGTGATCGCCGAGGCGCTGGGCGCCGAGAAGCTCGTGTACCTCACCAACGTCGAGGGGCTGCGGGCCGACGCCGCCGACCCGGCGTCGCTCATCCGCCAGACCACCGACGCCGAGCTGGAGGCGCTCGTCGGGGCCGGCGCCCTCACCGGCGGGATGATCCCGAAGATCGCCTCGTGCATCCGGGCCGTACGGGCCGGCGTCGAGCGGGCCCACATCCTGGACGGGCGCGTGCCCCACGTCCTGCTGCTCGAGCTGTTCACCGACCAGGGGATCGGCACCATGGTGTCCCCCGCCCGACCGAGCGAGGTTTGATGACCACCGCTGTCGCCGAGGCCCACGCCCGGGCCGTGCACGCGCCCGCCGGGCTCGACCATTGCCCCCTGATGCCCACCTACGGGCCACCCTCGGTCATGTTCGTGCGGGGCGCGGGCACCGAGCTGTGGGACGCCGACGGCCGGCGCTACCTCGACTTCCTGTCCGGCCTGGCGGTGACCTCCCTGGGCCACGCCCATCCGGCCGTGGCCGCCGCCCTGGCCGAGCAGGCCCGCACCCTGCTGCACGTCTCCAACCTGTTCGCCACGCCCTGGGCCGCTGAGGTGGCGCTCACCCTCGACGAGCTGGTGGCTGCCGGCGCCGGGCAGGTGTTCTTCTGCAACTCGGGCGCCGAGGCCAACGAGTGCGCCCTGAAGCTCGCCCGGCGCTGGGGGGGCCACGGCCGCTACGTGGTCGTGTCGGCGTACGGCAGCTTCCACGGCCGCACGCTGGCCACCCTGCACGCCACCGGCCAGCCGGCCAAGCACGAGCCCTTCCAGCCCCTGCCCGAGGGCTTCCGCCACGTCGCCTGGGCCGACCTGGAGGCGCTGGAGGCGGCTCTCGACCCCACCGTCGCCGCCGTGCTGCTCGAGCCCGTGCAGGGTGAGGGCGGCGTGAACCCGGCCACCCCCGAGTACCTGCAAGGGGTGCGGCGGCTGTGCGACGAGCGGGGGCTGCTGCTCATCATGGACGAGGTGCAGACCGGCCTCGGGCGCACCGGGCGGTGGTTCGGCTTCCAGCACTTCGACGTGGCGCCCGACGTCGTCACCGTGGCCAAGGCCCTGGGCAACGGCGTGCCCATCGGCGCCTGTTGGGCCCGGCGCGACGTGGCCGCCGCCTTCCGGCCGGGCGACCACGCCACCACCTTCGGGGGCACCCCGATCGCCACCGCGGCGGCGGGCGCCGTGCTGGCCGAGATGCGCCGCCTCGACGCACCGGCGTTGGCCGCCCGGGCGGGGGCCCGGCTGGCGGGGGCGCTCGACGCCCTGCCCCACGTGGCGGGCGTGCGGGGGCTGGGGCTGCTGCTGGCCGCCCAACTGGCGCCGGGGTCGCCGCCGGCGGCCGACGTGGCCGCCGAGTGCCTGCGCCGCGGCCTGGTGCTGAACGCCGTCACCGCCGACGCCCTGCGCCTGGCCCCGCCGCTCACCGTCAGCGACGCCGAGATCGACGAGGCCGTGGCCCTGCTGGCGGGGGTCCTGGCCGGAGTGCCGGCGTGAGCGACGCCGCCGTGCTCGCCCCGCCCCGGCACTTCCTCGACGTCACCGACCTCACCGCCGACGAGCTCCGCCGGGTCATCGCCCTGGCCGAGGTCCCGGCCTTCGAGCTGCCCCGCGTGCTCGCCGGCCAGGGTGCCGCCCTCATCTTCGAGAAGGCGTCCACCCGCACGCGCCACTCGATGGAGATGGCCGTCGTGCACCTCGGGGGCCATCCCATCTACACGCGAGGCGAGGAGATCGGCTTCGACACGCGCGAGACCGTCGAGGACGCCACCCGCATCCTGGCCGGCTACCACGGCCTGCTGGCCGCCCGGGTCCTCGCCCACGACACGGTCGTGCGCATGGCGGCGGTGTCGTCGGTGCCCGTCGTCAACCTGCTGTCCGACCGCTCGCACCCCATGCAGGCGCTGGCCGATGTGCTCACCATGCACCAGGTGCTCGGCCCGTTGGAGGGCCGCACCGTCGCCTGGCTGGGCGACTACAACAACGTCGCTCGCTCGCTGGCCGAGGCCTGCGCCCTGCTCGGCGCCCGGCTCCGCATCGCCAGCCCCGAGGGTTACGGCCCCGACGCCGCCGAGCTCGGGCGGCTGGGCGACGTGGGCACCGGGGAGGTCACCAGCCACCTGCTCCCCACGGCCGCGGTCGGCGGGGCCGAGGCGGTGCACACCGACGTGTGGACCTCCATGGGCCAGGAGGCCGAGTCCGAGGTCCGCCGGCACGCCTTCCGGGGCTGGGAGGTCACGCCCGACCTCATGGCCGCCGCCGCCCCCGGCGCCGTGTTCCTGCACTGCCTGCCCGCCCACCGGGGCGAGGAGGTAGCCGCCGAGGTGATCGACGGGCCCCAGAGCCAAGTCGTCCGCCAGGGCCACAACCGCCTGCCGGCGGCGCGGGCCCTGCTCGCCCACCTGCTGGGCGAGCCCCGCTGAGCGGGGGGCCATGGCCACCAAGGCGCAGCGCCAGCACCGCATCACCCAGCTGCTAGGGGAGCACCGGGTCACCAGCCAGCCCCAGCTCGTCGAGCTGCTCGCGGGCGCCGGCATCGCCGCCACCCAGGCCACCGTGAGCCGCGACCTCGACGACCTCGGCGCCGTGAAGGTGCGCCTCCCCGGGGGCGACCACGCCTACGCCATCCCCGCCTACGAGCCCGATCGCGTGGCGCCCATGGACCACCTCCGCCGGGTGCTGGGGGAGTGGGTCGCCGAGGTGAACCACTCCGGCCCCCTCGTGGTCGTGCGGACGCCGCCGGGGTGCGCCCACGTGGTGGGCTCGGCCCTCGACCGCTCCGGGCTACCGGGCCTGCTCGGCACGGTGGCGGGCGACGACACGCTGCTGTGCGTGGCGTCCGAGCCGGTGGGCGGCCCGGCGCTGGCGGCCACGTTGCGCGACCTCGCCGGCCGGGGGTCCGGGCCATGACGTTGTGGCACGGGCGCTTCGACGGCGGACCGGCCGACGAGCTGCTCGCCTTCACCGCCAGCCTGGCCTTCGATCGGCGGCTGGCGGGGGACGACCTGGCCGGCTCACGGGCCCACGTGCGCGGCCTGGCCCGGGCCGGGCTGCTGAGCGAGGACGAGCGCGACGCCGTCCTCCGCGCCCTCGACGTGGCCGGCGCCGAGCTGGCAGGGGGCACATTCGCCTTCGCCCCGAACGACGAGGACATCCACACCGCAATCGAGCGGCGCGTCACCGAGCTGGCCGGGCCGGCGGGGGCCAAGCTGCACACCGGGCGCAGCCGCAACGACCAGGTGGCCACGGACCTGCGGCTGTGGTGCAAGCGAGAGCTGCGGGCGGTGGGGGAACGCGTGCTCGAGCTCCAGCGCACACTCCTGGCCCGGGCCGCGGACGCCTTGGCCGCCGGCCTCGTGCTGCCCGGGTACACCCACCTGCAGCGGGCCCAGCCGGTGCTGCTCGCCCACCACCTGCTGGCCCACGGCTGGGCGCTCGCACGCGACGTCGACCGGCTGGTCGCCACCGTGGCCCGCCTCGACGTGTCCCCACTGGGGGCGGGCGCCCTGGCCGGGTCGTCGCTGCCGTTGGACCCGGCCGCAGTTGGCGACGACCTGGGCTTCGCCGCCGTGTTCGACAACAGCCTCGACGCCGTCAGCGACCGCGACTTCGTGGCCGAAGCCCTGTTCGATCTCGCCCTGCTCGGTGTCCACCTGTCCCGCCTGGGTGAGGAGTGGGTGCTGTGGACCAGCGACGAGTTCGGCTTCGCCCGCCTCGACGACGCCTACGCCACGGGCTCGTCGATGCTGCCCCAGAAGAAGAACCCCGACATCGCCGAACTGGCCCGGGGCAAGGCGGGGCGGCTGATCGGCCATCTCACCGGCGTGCTGGCCACCCTGAAGGGCCTGCCCCTCGCCTACAACCGGGACCTGCAGGAGGACAAAGAGCCGCTGTTCGACGGCGTCGATCAGGTCGGCCTGGCCCTCGGGGCGCTCACCGGGATGATCCGGTCGGCGACGTTTGCCGGCGAGGCCATGGCCGCCGCCGCCGACGCCCCCGTGCTGGCCGCCACCGACCTGGCCGAATGGCTGGTGGCCCGGGGCATGCCGTTCCGGGAGGCCCACGCCGTCGTCGGCTCGGTCGTGCGGGCGTCGCTGGTTCCGGGCGCGCCGGCGCTGGCCGACCTGGTGGCGGCCGACGAGCGGTTGGGACGCGAGGCGGCGGCGCTGGTCGGCCCCGGCGTGGCGGTGCGGCGGCGGACGACACCAGGCGGCGCCGGCCCCGGCCCGGTGGCCGAGCAGCTCGACCGGTTCCGGAGGCGGTTGGCCGCCGACGCCGACAGGATCTGAGGTTTCGATGAGTTCCGTCCTCACGTCTCTGCCCGTGGGCGAGCGGGTCGGGATCGCCTTCTCGGGCGGCCTCGACACCACCGTCGCGGTCGCCTGGATGCGGGAGAAAGGGGCGATCCCGTACTGCTACACCGCCGACCTGGGCCAGTACGACGAGCCCGACCTCGCGGGCGTGCCCGACCGGGCCCGGGCCTTTGGCGCCGAGGAGGCCCGGCTGGTCGACTGCCGGGAAGCGCTCGTGCACGAGGGGCTCGTCGCCCTGCAGTGCGGCGCCTTCCACCTGGCCACCGCCGGCCGGACGTACTTCAACACCACACCCCTCGGGCGGGCGGTCACCGGCACGCTGCTGGTGCAGGCGATGCGGGCCGACGGCGTCGACATCTGGGGCGACGGCAGCACCTACAAGGGCAACGACATCGAGCGCTTCTACCGCTACGGGCTGCTGGTGAACGCTGCGCTGCGCATCTACAAGCCCTGGCTCGACGCCGCCTTCGTGGGTGAGTTGGGGGGCCGGGCCGAGATGAGCGAGTTCCTCGCCGCCCGGGGCCTGCCCTACCGGGACGCCAAGGAGAAGGCGTACTCCACCGACGCCAACATCTGGGGGGCCACCCACGAGGCCAAGGCCCTCGAGGAGCTGGCCACGCCTCTGGACATCGTGGCGCCGATCATGGGCGTGGCCCCCTGGGACCCGGCGGTGGCGATCGAGCCCGAGGACGTCCGGGTGGGGTTCGAGGAGGGGTGGCCGGTGTCGTTGAACGGCTCGGGCTTCTCGGACCAGATGGCGCTGGTGCTCGAGGCCAACGCCATCGGTGGCCGCCACGGGCTGGGGATGAGCGACCAGATCGAGAACCGCATCATCGAGGCCAAGAGCCGGGGCGTGTACGAGGCCCCCGGCATGGCGCTGTTGCACATCGCCTACGACCGGCTGGTGAGCGCCATCCACAACGAGGCCACGATCGACAACCTGCGCACGATGGGCCGCCGGCTCGGCCGCCTGCTGTACGAGGGCCGCTGGTTCGACCCGCAGGCCCTCATGCTGCGCGAGCCGTTGCAGCGCTGGGTGGGCGCGGCGGTGACGGGCGAGGTCACCCTGCGGCTGCGGCGGGGGGAGGACTACACGATCCTCGACACCACCGGTCCGCATCTGACGTACGCGCCCGAGCGGTTGTCGATGGAGTCGGGCGAGGGTGCCTTCGGTCCCCTCGACCGGATCGGCCAGCTCACCCTGCGCAACCTCGACATCGACGACACCCGCGCCAAGCTCGGGGTCTACCGGGACACCGGGACGCTCGCACCCGGGGGTGAGCTCGGCCTGCTCGAACCCGGCTCCTAGGCGGGTTGGGGCTGGCACCTGTCTGCCCGAAGCGGCTCCCCGCCGGCCAAGGTGCATCTGGCTGCCTCAGGCAGCCGTGGGCACCGCCGAGGTGCAGATTCCTGCCTGAAGCGGTTCCACCGCTTAGGTTCGGCGGGTGCTGCGCCCCGTCGCCCGCCGCTTCCTCGCCCGTGACGCCCGGGTCGTCGCCCCCGAGCTCCTGGGGAAGGTGCTGGTGCACGGCCGGCGCCAGGGCCGCATCGTCGAGGTGGAGGCTTACGCCGGCGCCGAGGACCCCGGCAGCCACGCCTACCGGGGCCGCACGGCCCGCAACGCCACCATGTTCGGCCCCGCCGGGCACCTCTACGTCTACTTCACGTACGGGATGCACTGGTGCGCCAACGTCGTCACCGGAACCGAGGGGCTGCCTCACGCCGTGCTGCTCCGGGCGCTGGCGCCGCTCGCCGGCCTCGACGAGATGCGCGCCGCCCGCCCCGCCGCCCGCCGGGACCGCGACCTCTGCTCGGGGCCGGCCCGGCTGTGCGAAGCCATGGGCATCGGGCGCCGGCACGACGGCGCCGACCTCATCGGCCGCACCTCGGCGGGACCTTGGTTGGCCGACGACGGCACGCCGGCGCCGACCGAGCCCGGCGTCTCGGCGCGCGTCGGCCTGGCCGTCGGCAAGGGCGAGGCGTGGCCATGGCGCTGGTGGGTACCGGGCGAGCCGAACGTCTCGCCGGGACGGCCCGGGGTGGCGCCCGTCCGCCGGCGGACACCCGTGCGACCATGACTGCACCCATGGATCTCCTGGCCGACCTCGCCCGGCGGGACCTCGTGCACGACGCCACCGACCTCGACGCCCTCGGGCGGCGGCTGGCCGAGGGTCCCGTCGGCGTCTATGTCGGGTTCGACCCCAGCGCCGACTCCCTGCACGCCGGCCATCTGTTCGGCCAGATCGCGCTGCGCCGGTTCCAGCTGGCCGGGCACCGGCCGTTCCCCCTGGCCGGCGGGGCCACGGGGGTGG
>JBIOZN010000311.1:0-3136 GCA_044871175.1 Acidimicrobiales bacterium
CCTCGGCGTCTGCCCGCAGCTCGACAACCTCGACCTGGAGCTGACCGTCCGGGAGAACCTGACCACCTACGCCCGGTTCTTCGGCCTCCCGCGCAAGGTCGCCCGCCGCCGGGCCGACGAGCTGCTCGACTTCGTGCAGCTGACCGAGCGGGCCAACGACAAGGTCGATCCGCTGTCGGGTGGCATGAAACGGCGTCTCACGATCGCCCGGGCGCTGATCAACTCCCCCGAGATCGTCCTGCTCGACGAGCCGACGACGGGGCTCGACCCCCAGGCCCGCCACGCCCTGTGGGACCGGCTCTACCGGCTCAAGCAGCAGGGCGTCACGCTTCTCGTCACCACCCACTACATGGACGAGGCCGAGCAGCTGTGCGACCGCCTCGTGGTGATGGACAAGGGTCGCATCGCCGCCGAGGGCTCGCCCCGCGAGCTCATCGCCCGCTACTCCACACGTGACGTCCTCGAGCTGCGCTTCCCCGTGGGCGTGCAGGAGACCTTGCCCGCCGACGTACTCGACGGGGTGGCCAAGCGGGTCGAGGTCCTGCCCGACCGGTGGCTGCTGTACGCCGACGACGGCGAGGCCGCAAGCGAGGAGGTGCACCGGCGGGGCCTGCGCCCGGACATGGCCCTGGTGCGGCGCTCGACCCTGGAAGACGTGTTCCTGCGGCTCACCGGCCGCTCGCTGGTGGATTGAGATGGCGACGCCTCGCGCCGTGCGGGCCCTGGAGGCGTGGGGCCTCACCTACCAGCGCACCTGGCGGTCGTCGGTGGTGACCTCGTTCCTGGCCCCGGTCCTGTTCCTGGGCGCCATGGGCCTCGGCCTGGGCGGCCAGATCGACGACGAGCGCGTCGCCGCCCTGGGCGGTGTCCGCTACCTGGTGTTCCTGGCCCCGGGCCTGTTGGCCGCCACCGCCATGCAGACCGCCGCCGGCGAGGCCATGTACCCGGTGATCGCCGCCGTCAAGTGGGCCGGCACGTACAAGGCGATGCTGGCCACGCCCCTGGGCGTGCGCTCGGTCGTGGCCGGCCATCTCGGGTGGATCGCGCTCCGGTTGGCCATGGTGGCCGGCGCGTTCGTCGTCGTGATGGCGGCCTTCGGTGCCGCCGAGTCCCCGCGAGTGGTGGCTGCCATCCCGGCCGCCGTACTGGGCGGCGTGGCGCTGGCCGCGCCCCTGATGGCGTTCTCGGCGCGCTGCGAGGACGACACCTCCTTCGCCTACGTGCAGCGGTTCGTCATCATCCCCATGTTCCTGTTCTCGGGGACGTTCTTCCCGATCAGCCAGCTCCCCGCCGCCTTGCGGCCGGTGGCGTGGCTGACGCCGTTGTGGCACGGGGTCGAGCTGTGCCGGGGCATCACCCTCGGCACCCTCGGCGTCCTCGCCGCCGCCGGCCACGTGGCCTATCTGGGTGCCATGGCGGTGGCGGGCTACGGCGTAGCCCTCGTCACCTTCCGGCGGCGGCTGAAGCCGTGAGCACGCTGACCAGCACCGACGCCCGCATGCTGCGCGGGCGGGTCGTGCCCGCTCTGCTGTGGGGCGGTCGGGCCCAGCAGGTGCTCGAGCGCAACCTGCTCGTGTTCCGACGGCGGTACCTCGTCATCGTGTCGGGCTTCTTCGAGCCGCTCTTTTACCTCCTCGCCATCGGCGTCGGCATCGGCGCGCTGGTCGGCGACGTCACCCTTTCGGACGGCCGCGTGATCGACTACACGGCCTTCGTCGCCCCCGGAATGCTGGCCAGCTCGGCGATGAACGGCGCCGTGTACGAGACCACCATGAACGTCTTCTTTAAATTGAAGTACGCCAAGACCTACGACGCCATGGTGGCCACGCCCATCACCCCGGCCGACGTCGCTCGTGGCGAGCTCGCGTTCGCCCTGGTCCGCGGCGGGCTGTACGCCGTGGCCTTCTGCGTGGTGATGCTGGCCATGGGCCTGTTCCTGTCGCCGTGGGGGGTGCTGGCCGTGCCCGCCGCCCTCTTGATCGGCTTCGCCTTCGGTGGCGTCGGGCTGGCCTCGACGTCGTTCATGCGCAGTTGGCAGGACTTCGAGCTCGTCACCCTGGCCACGCTGCCGCTGTTCTTGTTCTCGGCCACCTTCTACCCGCTCGACACCTACCCGCCGGGGATCCGGTGGCTGGTCGCATGGACCCCCCTGTCGCAGGGCGTGGTGCTGCTCCGCAGCCTCACCACCGGCGACGTGGGGTGGGGCCTGCTGGTGCCCGTCGCCTATCTGGCGGCCATGGGTTCGGTCGGTCTGCGGGTTGCCACCCGGCGCTTTGCACGTCTCCTGTTGAGCTGAGGCGGGTACAGCGCGCGCGTGGCTGACACGACGACGACCGACCGCGAGCGGGAGCGGGGCCGCGAAGCGGAGAAGGTCACCGAGGTCCCACCCCGCGGCTGGAAGGACGTCTTCGCCCGCACGCGGCTCGAGACCAAGCGCGACAACGGCACCCTGCTGGCCGCCGGCGTCGCCTTCTACATGCTCATCGCCCTCGTGCCGGGGCTGGTGGCGCTGGTGTCGATCTACGGGCTGGTGTCGACTCCCGAGGACGTCGAGAAGAACATCACCGACCTGCTCGGGGCCGCCCCGGCGGAGGTGAAGGACCTCATCCAGGCCCAGCTCACCTCGATCATCAACGCCAACGGGGCCGCGGTGGGCATCGGCGCGCTGGTGGGCATCGTCCTGGCCCTGTACTCGGCGGCCAGCGGCACCAAGCACCTCGTCCAGGCCATCAATGCCGCCTACGACGAGGAAGAGGGCCGCAACTGGGTCAAGCTCACTGCGCTGTCCCTGGGCCTCACCATCGGTGGGGTCGTGTTCCTGCTGCTGGCCGTGGCCCTCATCGCCTTCCTGCCCTCGGTGCTGGCCGACACCAGCCTGGGCGCCGCCGGGCGCATCATCATCGGCGGGGTGCGCTGGGTGCTGCTGGCGGCGGGCATGGTGACGGCCTTGGCGATGCTGTACCGCTACGCCCCCAACCGGGACAACCCGAAATGGCGCTGGGCCTCGCCCGGCGCCGTCGTCGCCACCATCCTGTGGCTGGTGGGCTCGGCCCTGTTCTCGTTCTACGCCGCCAACTTCGGTAAGTACAACGAGACCTACGGCTCGCTGGCCGCCATCGTCGTGATGATGCTGTGG
>JBIOZN010000312.1:0-3121 GCA_044871175.1 Acidimicrobiales bacterium
CCATCGCGGCCACGGTCACCAGGCCGGCAGCGGTGGCACGGCCCACCGCGTCATAGACGGCCCGGCGGGCGCCGGCGGCGTCGCGCTCGAGTTGGGCAGGCGGCGCAAGGCCCGCTCGGCGTCGCGTATGACCTGCCTGGTGATCTCCTCCCGGGTCCGGACCACCTGTATCACCCTGGTCACCGCCTCCACGGGCACGGCCCCCCTTCGCGCTGCGCATCGCCAAGCTGCGGGTCAGGGCCGAGGCGTACCAGCTGTCGGGGGGGGCCCGCGGGCTGGACGACTACTACACGGGCCGGGGCGAAGCGCCCGGGGTGTGGCAGGGCGAGGGGGCGGCCCGGCTGGGCCTGGCAGGGGAGGTGGCCCCCGAGGATCTGCGGGCGGTGCTGGCCGGGCTCGCTCCCGGCACCGGCGGCACGACCCCCAACGGGGAGACGCTCAAGCCCCGGGGGGTGCGAGTGCCAGGGTTCGACCTGACATTCAAAGCGCCGAAGTCGGCCTCGGTGCTGTACGCGGTGTCGGATGACCCGGGCGTGCAGGCGGCCGTGATCGAAGCGGGCGAGGCCGCCCTGGCGGCCACGGTGGGCTGGCTGGAGGAGCGGGCCGTGCGGGTGCAGCGGGGCTCGCACAACCGGGCGTGGTTGGAGCGGGTGCGGGCCCGCGACCCGGAAGCGGCCGACCGGCTGGGGCCGCGCATCGAGGCGACGTCGGGGATGGTGGCGGCGGTGTTCCGGCATCGCACCAGCCGGGAGGGGGACCCGTTGTTGCACTGGCATTGCCTGGTGGCCAACCTGGCCGAGGGCGGCGACGGCCGCTGGACCGCGCTTGCTCACCCGGAGCTGTACCGGGCGGCCCGGGCCGCGGGGGAGCGGTTCCAGACCGTGTTCCGGGCTGAGCTGACCGCCCGGCTGGGGGTGGAGTGGCGGCCCGGGCGGCATGTCCCCGAGATCGCCGGCATCCCCCAGGGGCTGCTGGACGTGTTCTCGAAGCGGCGGGCCCAGATCGAATCCTGGTTGGAGGCGACCGGCGGGCCGCGCGACGCCGCCGGCCAGGAGCGAGCGGCGCTGGCCACCCGGCGGGGCAAGACCGAACGGGAAGGGGAACGCTTCGATGCCGCCTGGAAGGCGGAGGCGCTCACCGCCGGCTGGGGTCCGGCTGAGGCGGCCCGCCTCCTCGCCGAGCACCACTCGGGTCTGGTGCCCGGCTACGACCGGGCGTGGCGGTTGCCCGAGGAGTGGGTGGACGACACCGAGCAGGTGCAGCGCTGGGACCGGCTGGTCGACCCTGAGGAATGGGTCGCCCACCTGGCCCGCCGCGACCTGACCGTGGAGCGGTCCACGTTCGGGGTGTACGAGGTGACCCAGGCGGTGGCCGCCCGGCTGGGCGACGGGGGGAGCGCCGCCACGTTGGACCGGGTGGTGGACCGGGTGCTGGCCAGCCCCCAGCTGGTCGCCGTCCACAACCCTGGGGATGCGGCGGGGGACGCGGCGTGGTGGTCGTCCCGGGAGCTGGTCGAGGTGGAATCCCGGTTCCTGGCCGCCGTGCAAGGCCCGCCAGGGCAACGCCGGCCCGTGCCCGACCACCTCATCGACACGGTGGTGGCTGGGCAGCGCAGCATCGGCGGCGACCAGGCCGACGCCGTCACCCGGGTGTGTGGCTCGGACCGGGCGGTGCGGGTGCTGGTCGGCCCGGCCGGCACCGGCAAGACCTACACGTTGGACGTGGTGCGCCAGGCGGGGGCCCGCACAAGCGGCGGAGCATGTTGCTTAATTCGAGGCAACGTTCGAGGCCGACGGCCGCTGGCTGATCGGGGCGGCCCCGTCGGCCAAGGCCGCCCTGGAGCTCGACGCCACCGGCATCGAATCGGCCACCATCCAGCGGCGCCTGGCCCAGTTCGCCGCCCACGAGCTCGTGCTCGACCCCGCCGCGGTGGTCGTGGTCGACGAAGCGGGCATGGCCGGCATCCGCGACCTGGAACGGCTCGTGTCCGCCACGGTCGCCGCCGGCGCGACGGTGGTGCTGGCGGGGGATCACCGTCAGCTGCCCGAGATCACCGCCGGGGGCGGGTTCGCCGCCGCCGTCACCGCCGCCGGGTCGCGGGTGGGTGAGCTGGTCGCCAATCGGCGTCAGCAGGCCCACTGGGAACAACAGGCCCTGGCGGAACTGCGGGAGGGCAACGTGGCCGCGGCGGTCGCCGCCTACCGCGACCACGACCGGGTGGTCGTGGCCGCGTCACGCCACGAACTCATCGGGGGCGCCGTGGACGCCTGGTTCGGCGCCCGGGCCGCCGGTCAGCGGGCCGTGCTGGTGACCGGCACCGTCGAACTGTGCTCGGCCGTCAACGCCGTGGTCCGCGACCGGCTGGCCGCCGGTGGGGAACTGCCCGCCCCCAACCTGGCCTACGGGGGGCGGACCTTCGCGGCCGGGGAGCGGGTCGTGCTGCGCCGCAACTCCCGCTATGAGCGCGACCCCGCCGGCGCCCGGCTCGCGGTCGTGAACGGTGAAGGCGGCACCGTGATCGGCGGCGGCGACGGGGAACTGCACGTCGCCCTGGACCGGGCCGGCCGGGTCGTGCATCTGGGCGGGAGCTATCTGGAACGGGGCGAGGTCGACCATGGCTACGCCATCACCACCCACCGGGCCCAAGGCGGAACCTGGGACGTCACCATCGGCGTTGGCCTCGACGGCCTCTACCGGGAGGCGGTCTACACCCTGCTGTCGCGGGGCCGGGCCGGGAACTGGTTGTACGTCACCGGGCGCGAGCTCGACCGGGTCGACGCCGAGCTCGACCGCCACGACACCGGCCTGCCGCTGCCGGGCGAACTCCCCGACGTCGACGAGGAGCTGCGCCGCCGCCTGGTCCGCTCAGGTGCCAAACAGCTGGCCCTGGCCGCCGACCCCGACGCCGCCGCCGTCCACCAGCTCGCCCACGACCACCCCCACGCCGATCTCGCCGCCCGGGCCGCGCACTGCCGGCAGGCCGAACGCACGGTCACCCAGCAGCTCGGCGTCGACGTCGACCAGCTCGCCCAGGGGTGGGCCCGCTGCCAGCACACCGCCCGGCACATCACCATCGGCTGTCGGGTCGAAGCCTACGACCGGCGCAACCTTGGCACCGTCG
>JBIOZN010000313.1:0-10796 GCA_044871175.1 Acidimicrobiales bacterium
CAGTTCGGACACGGGGTTGTCCAGGGGATGGGCGAGCAGATGGCGCGCGACGGCGTCGCGCGCCGCCTCCTCGTCGTGGCCGAGCACATGGTGCGCGACGAGGGCGCCGGTGATGAAGGCGCTGCCCCGGGCGTCGAGCTGGGCCGGGCGGACCCGGTCGATCTCGGCGCGCGCCGCCGCCACCGACGCGGGGTCGCCGCCGGAGCCGTAGAGGACGGCGGCGAAGGCCGCGTGCCGGAACCGGTCCATGGCCGCCGTCCCGGGCGGCGCCTCAGGACGGGCGCCTTCTCGACCCAAGCCCGACGGGTCGCCCGCCAGCCACCGGACGAACCCGGGCGTCAGGCGCACGTGCGGGTCGGGCGAATCGGCCAGCCACCGGTCGGCCAGCGCGACGGCCTCGTCGGCCCGACCGGCCAGCACGAGCACATTGACATGCAGCCGGGCGGTGAGGAGCACGATCGACGGCGCCGCGCCCTTGTAGTCGAGGCCTTCCAGCACCGCCAACGCGCCCTCGACGTCACCCGCCAGTTCGGCCACCGCCGCTTCTCCACACGCCGCGAGCACCCGCAGGGTCGGGTCACCGTCCTTCCCTGCCAGCTGGCGGGCGCGCGCGGCGACTTCGAGGAAGCGAACGTGATCGTTGCGGCTGCGGGCGATCAGACTGGCCAGCGTCAGGCCGGCGATCTCGCCGTCGGTATCGCCGGCGGCGACGAACCCACGCATGGCTTGTTCGAGGTCGCGCGCAACGTCGTCGTCGTCCAACCGGGCGGCGTGGCGGCGGGCGGCGGCCAGCAGGCGCAGGTCGGGGGTGGCTCGCAGCTCTTCGCTCGCCCCATCCAGCCATCCCGCGGCGGTATCGGCGCGGAAGGCACCTCGGGCCTGGCGCACCAGCTCCTTGGCCGCCCGGCGAAGAGCCGCGCCGTCGCCGTACTCGGCCGCCAGCGATCCGGCATGGACGAAGTCGCCGCGCCGTTCGAGGGCGCGAAGGGCGCGCCGGCGGGCCTCGCCCATCTCGTCGGGAAGGACGCGCTGCAGGGCGGGCCGCCAGAGGGCGTGCGCCGTGAGCCGGCCGTCCTCCAAGCGCACGAGGGGCACGGCGGCGGCCACGATACCGACGGGTGCGGGCTCGTCGGCCACTTCGGCCAACACCGCGTCGTCGGCCGTGCCGAGGGCGGAAACGGCAACCAACCCTCCGCGGACGGCGGGGTCCAGGCCGGCGACGACCTCTTCCCACAGGTAGTGCACGGTCGTACCGGCGGGGGCGGCCAGCGCCAGGCCGATCAGGGCCGGCCAGCCGCCGAGGTCGCCCAGATCGTCGGGCCGGCGGCCGGCGCCGGCCGCCAGGGCGGCGACCTCGGCGTCGGTGAGGACCAGGTCGGCTTCACCGACGTCGATCACCTCGCCGCGGGCGCGCAGGCGGGCCAGTGGGAGCGGCGGCGGCTTGCGGCCGCACAGCACCAGGTGCGCGTTCTCGGGCCGGGCTCGGAGGAAGCCGGTCAGAAGGGTCGCCGTCTGCAGGCGCTCGTGCAGCTCGTGGGCGTCGTCGGCGACGAGGCAGACGGGGAGCGGCGCGACGCTGCGGACGGCGCCGAGCATGACGGCCAGGGGCTCACCCTGCCCGCAATAGCCGAGCGCCCTGGCCACAGTGGCCGCGACCCCGGCCGGTTCCCAGTCGTGGACGTCGTGGGCGAGCTCCACGTCGATGCCGCAGGGGGCGACGTGGTTGGCCCGACGGGCTTGGGCGAGCAGGGTGGTCTTGCCGAACCCGGCGCCGCCCGCGACCTGGATGACGGGCACCTGGAAGCGGCGGGCGAGGACGTCGAGCAGGCGGCGGCGAATCAGCTCACCCGGTTGCGGCGACCGTGTGCTCCCGCCCGACCGCACGGGAGCGTCGGCCTCGGCGTCGTGATACCGCGCCAGGCTCCGGCGGTCGGGACGCCCCAGCTTGCGCAACAGCGCGGTGACGTGGCTCTCGACCGTGCGGACCGAGATGCACAGCGCCTCGGCGATCTGCACGTTCGACAGGTGTCGGCCGAGCAGGGCGAGCACCTCGGCCTCGCGCGCCGTCACCTCGGCGCCCTTGGCCGGGCGCGCCGTCGTCACATCACCAGTCTGGTCCTGCCCGTCGGGCGCGTGGCGCCTACACCGGGAGGTGCTCGGCCAGGAAGTCGCCCAGGGTCTGGCGAGTGATCTGGGTGGACCACGCTCCCCACGCCACGTCGTAGGCGTGGTTGGCGCCGGGCAGCTCGACGTAGCGGTGAGCCACACCCGCCTCCCGGAGCAGGGCGGCGAGGCGCCGGGAATGGGCGACGGGCACGATCTGATCGCTGCGCCCGTGCACGAGGTACGTGGGCGGAACACGGCCGTTCACGTGGCTGACGGGGGAAGCCGACCGCGCCCGTTCCGGGTCGGCCGTCGGTGCGGCGCCGAGGAGCTGCCGCACCTCGACATCGGAGCGCCGGTCCGACCACCGCGCCCGGCCGATGACGATGCCGGCGGTCAGGTCGGTCACGGGGTAGACGGCGGCCACGACGGCGACGGCGTGATTGGGGCCGCCGTCACTGGGAGGCAACGCAACCGCCCCGGGCGTGTAGCCGGCCAGCAGGGCGAGGTGACCACCGGCCGAGAAGCCCAGCAGCCCGATGCGCGCCGGGTCGACGCCGTGCTCGCCCGCGTGGGCGACGACCCAGCCCACCGCCGCCTTCACGTCGCCGGTGGCATCCCGCCAGCGGGCCGGTGGGGCCAGCCGGTAGTCGATCGCGAAGACGACGTAGCCCCGCTCGGCCAGCCACTCGTTCCACCGGCGGGTATCGCCGCGACTGCCCGAGGTCCATCCACCGCCGTGGACGACGACGACCGCCGCTTGCGCCTGCGACCGCCGGCGACCACCGGAGTCGGACGGTCGCCACACGTCCAGCCGCAGCTCGGACCCGTCCCCCGGACGGGCGAACGTGGCCGACGCGGCGGGTGCTCCGCCGCCCGTCCACGCGGGGCGGGAGAAGTAGTCCGACAGCGAGAGGTGGGCGCCCTCGGCGCCGGCGGTACGCCCCGCCTGCACGACCGGGACCACGGCAAGCCCGAGCGTCAGCAGCGCCAGCAGGCCGGCGACGAGACCCGCCGTACGGGCACCGAGCCGTGTCACGACGATGGCGGCGGTCACCCCGGCGACCGCGTAGGCGGCGAGCACCAGGCTGTAGCCCTCGGCCATGACGCCCACGACGTAGGTGAATCCGCTCGGAGCCGGAACCACGATGAGCAGCGCGATGACCAGCCCGGCGGCGGCCGCCATCAACGTGGCGACCGCGACCACCGCGACCGCGCCGTGCCCCATGCCGCCAGTGTGGTGGAGCGGCGCCGCGCCCCCGGACGCCGAGGCGAAGTGGATGAGGGGCAGGCGCTACCGGGCGCGCCCCTCACCCACTTCTG
The DNA here is from genome assembly GCA_044871175.1 of Acidimicrobiales bacterium. Classification (GTDB taxonomy): domain Bacteria; phylum Actinomycetota; class Acidimicrobiia; order Acidimicrobiales; family Ilumatobacteraceae; genus JBIOZN01. The sequence continues at coordinate 3,427 of JBIOZN010000313.1, forward strand.
CGCTCAGTTCCGCTCGGCGACCTTGCCGTTGGGGTCCAGCGCCAGCAGCGCCCGTTGCACCGCGTGACTGGCGTCGGTGTATCGGATCACGTCGACGAAGTCGCCATGGGAGATGGCCTCGGCCCAGAGCCGCTGGAGCGCACCGGCGGCCTCGCCCAACCGGGACCGGGCAAGCTCCTCGTGGCCATTCCGAGGCTCCCTGCGCACGGCCGGCGCCATCTGCCCCCACCACCCTTCTTCTCCGGACTGTGACCATCGTGCGAGTCGCAGGCGAACGAGGTAAGGGCCGAAGGTCCCGCCGTCAGTCCCGGGCGTAGGCCAGGAAAGGCACGCAGGACGCCGGGACGAGCCCCTCGTAGCTGTCGGGGAGGGCTCCGGGAGACCACGTGGCGAACGGATCGATCGTCGTCGGTGGGGAGGAGACGATCACAGGGGCGGGAGGCGGTGGGGTGGCTCCGGTAGCCGGGGCGGCGGCGGGGGACGGACGCAGCACCACCGCCGTCGCGACCACGGCGAGCACGGCGGCCCCGAGGGCCAGCAGTGGGTGTCGGCGCCGGGGGGCGGCGACCGGCGCCGGCGCGCGAATCCGGCGCCCGGCCGGGCCGGCGCTGTAATCCGTCAACGGCTCTTCGCCCGGCTGGCCTTCGAGTACCTCGAGCATGGCGCACCTCGGGGATGGGGGAGGAGCGCCACGCTGACGGCGGGGTCCTACGTCCCGATCACCGCCGACCGACGGCCGCCTACATTCCTCCTACGCCCCTCGACGGCGACTACGTAGCATCACCGCCCGTGGGGGCCCTCTTCGGCGTCCTCGGGGCGCTCGAGGTAGAGATCGACGGGGTCGATGTCACGCCCCACGCGCCAAAAGAGCGGGCGTTGCTCACGCTGCTCATCATGAACCGCGGTCGGGTCGAGGCCGCCGACACGCTGATCGAAGAGCTGTGGCCCCAGCTTCCGGCCCCGCAGGCGCGACGGGTGCTGCAGGTACGGATGGCCGAGGTGCGCAAGCGCCTCGGCGTCGCCGGCCCCCGTGCGGCCCGGCTGGTGGAGTTCGTCGCGCCGGGATATCGACTGATCGTTGCGCCCGAGGACGTCGATGAGCAGCGGTTCTTCGCCCTCGTCGCCCAGGCGCAACGCCAGCGCCAGGCGGGCGACCATGGCAGCGCCGCCGGCACGCTGCGGGCCGCCCTGGCCCTGTGGCGGGGCGAGCCGCTGGCCGATGTCCAAGGGTCGGTACGACTGGAGATGGAGGCCGCCCGGCTCGCCGAGGCACGGCTGAGCGCGCTGGAGGAGTGCATCGACGCCGAGCTGGCCGGCGGGCGCTACGACGCCCTTGTCGCCGAACTGCGGCCACTGGTGGCGGCCCACCCCGAGCGGGAGCGCTTCTGGGCCCAACTCATGGTGTGCCTCTACCGCCAGGGGCGCCAGGCCGAGGCGCTGGCGACGTACGGGGAACTGCGGCACTGGTTGGCCGAGGAGCTGGGGCTCACGCCGAGCCGGGAACTGCGCCAACTCGAGCACGACATCCTGGTCCATGCCCCGTCCCTCGCAGGGCCCGCGACGCCGCCCGATGCCCTCCCCCACCCGCGGCTGTCCAACGTCCCGTCGGGGCCTGAGCGCATGCCATTCGTCGGTCGTCAGGCGCAGATGGACGAGCTGCGGCGCTGGTGGGAGAGCACCGAGTCGCGCGGCGGGATGGCGTTGCTGATCGGTGAAGCGGGCGTCGGCAAGACCCGGCTCGCCACCCGGTTCGCCCGCCAGGTCGAAGACGACGGGTTCCTCGTGCTCTCTGGCCGGACCGAGGCGGGCGCCTCCGCCTACGAGCCGGTGCTCGGCGCGCTCCGCCAGTTCATCGTCACGGCGCACGACGACGAGCTCGACGCCTTGAGCGAAACGTCCCTGGCTGCCGCCTCCCGGCTCCTTCCCGAGGTCGCCGAGCGCCGCCCGAGCATCGCCGCCCGGGCGGCCGCCTGGGAAGACGTCGACCGCTCCTGGCTGCTCGGGGCCGTGGCCGCCTGCCTGGCGGGGCCCGGGCGGCCCCCTGTGCTCGTGGTCCTCGACGACCTGCAGTGGGCCGACCGGCCGGCTCTGCTGTTGCTCTCCCGCCTACTCGAGAACGACACGCGGGCCCGCGTCCTCGGCACGGTCCGCACGCACTCCGGCGACCGGGACGGGCTGCTCGGCGACTTCCTCGCCGACCTCCGCCGCGCCGACCGTCCAGTACGGCGGCTCCCGATCAGCGGCCTGACCTCCGACGATGTCGCCACCATCATGGCCGGGCTGGCCGGGCTGGCCGGCGAGGAGTTGTCCTCGGCGGGGCGCCGCCTCGCTGGGGAACTCCACCGGCGCACCGACGGCAATCCCTTCTTCCTTCGTGAGACCCTCCGCCAGCTCGACGACGTCGGATCCAACGTGACTGCCGGCGACCGTTGGGCGTCAGTATCCCTCGCGGACCTCGCCGTCCCCGAGGGCGTCACCGCTGTGGTCGGCCAACGCCTGGCCCACCTGGCCCCCGCCACCCGGGACGTGTTGCGCGCCGCCGCCGTCGTCGGCATCGAGTTCGACGTCGACGTCGTCACCGGCGTGCTGGGGGGCGACGACCGGCAGGTCGTGGGCGCCGTCGAGGAGGCCATGGCGGCGGGCTTCGTGCACGCCGAGCCCGCCGAGTTCGACCGCTACGACTTCGTGCACGCGCTCGTCCGCGACGTCGTGCTGAACGAGCTCAGCGTCTCCCGGCGGGCCCGCCTGGAATGGGCCGCGGGCACGGCCCTGCAGCAACTGCGAGCGGCCGAGCTCGACTGGCGATCCGGCGAGGTGGCGCAGCACTTCTTCGCCGGCGCACCGGCGGGGGACGCGCGCACGGCCGTCGAGTGGGCGTTGCGGGCGGCGACGCACGCCGAGGAGGTCTTTGCCTACGAAGACGCCGTCCGTTACGACGAGATGGCGCTGCGCGCCTTGGAGCGGGCACGCGATCCCACCGACGAGGAGCGTGTCGATGTCCTCATCGCCCTCGGCGGCGCCTGTAATCGCGCCGGCGCCAGCGAGCGTTGGCGCCGCGCGTGCTTGGAGGCGGTTGCTCTGGCCCGCCGGGCGGGCGATCCCGAGCGACGGGCGCGCGCCGCCATCAGCCTGCTCGGCACGCTCGGGCCATGGCCCGACGACACGACCCTGGAAGCCCTGCAGGAGGCCGTCGACGCGCTGCGGACCGCCGAGCCGACACCCGCCCGCCGGGCGCTGCTCAGCGAAGTCCTGGCTCGGCTCGGGGGCTTTCTCATCCATGACGTCGAGGGGCGGGCGGCCGACCTGACCAACGAGGCGGTCGCCCTCGCCCGGGGCGAGCGCGACCGGCGTCGTCTTGTCCTCGCCCTCACGTACTCGACACACACCTACACGCTCGAGCGCGAAGAACACCTGGGCCGTGTGCGGGAGGCGGCGTTGCTGGCCGACGGGATCGACGACCTCGAGATCGCCCTGGCCGCCAACACCAGCCTGATGGTCGGTGGCCTCACGTGGGCTGACCGCGACGACTTCGACCGCGGCCTGGCCAACTACTCGTGCCTGGCCGCCGCCACCAAGGCCGCCGTCCCGCTCCTGTTGAGCGCGGTGAATGCCGCGGGTATGGCGGCGTTGGACGGCGGCTACGAGCACGCCAGGCGACAGCTGGACGACGCGTTCGAGCGCGCCACTCCGCTCGGGGACCCCTATCTGCCGGGACTCATCCGCACCGGCCAACTGCCCGTCGACCGCGAGCTGGGCCTGCTGGCGAGCCGGCTGGCGATGCTTGCTCGAGTCGGCGAGCGCCGTTCGAGCCACCGTGCTGTCGGGCCGTTCCTTACACGTGTCCTGTGCGAGGCGGGCGAGGTCGACGAGGCCGCGATCCGCCTCCGGAAGGTGATCGACGAGGCCGGGCACGTCTTCCAGGGTCCGTCGCGCCGGGCCTGCCTCGCGCTCGTGGCCGAGTCGGCCGAGCTCCTCGGTGACACCGAAGCGGCGGCCTTCCTGCACGGGAGGCTCCTGAACGAGCGCCGGTTCGGCGAGTGCATCGCCATGGGGGCGAACGCCTGGTTCGGTGCCCTCAGCCGTTACCTCGGCCTGCTGGCGCGAATGCTCGGTCGGGCCGACGAGGCCGTGGGCCACCAGGAGGACGCGCTCGCCGTGCACCGCCGCATGCGAGCCCCCGGATGGGAAGCCCGCAGCCGTTACGACCTGGCCCGGGCGCTGCTGTGTCGGCGCCGGGCGGGCGACGTCGCCTACGCCATTGACCTCCTGGAGTCGGCTGGTCGCGCCGCGGCCGATCTGGGCATGCCCAAACTCATCGAGGAGGTGCGCGTGGTCACGCCTGCTGGACGGTGACAAACGTGCCCGTGGTGCCCTCGTTGTCGATGACCTCGCTCACGGGTGGGAACGTGCCCAGCACGCCTGCTGGACGACGCGGTACTGCACCATGCGGCCGCCCTCGGTCAGGTAGGCGTCTTCCCGCCCGAGCATCCGGGCGGAGGACCTCGGCCTTCCGCGACGAGTACGAGATCGGTGTCCGCGGGCCGGGTGGCGTCGTGAGCGATTCGTAAGCGGCCGATGGCACGGTGGGGCCGTTGTCCCTTTGACGAAAGGGTGCGCCATGGAGACAAGCGTCCCGTCGCGCCGGACGGTGCTGAAGGGTGGGGGGGCGGCCCTGGCGGGGCTCACCGTGCTGCGGGTGGCGGGTCCGGCGGCGGCGTTCCCCGGGCGGCCCGACGAAGTCGTCATCCCCTGGGATGATCAGCCCGCCGACAACCCCGTCCCGAACGTCATCGTGAACCAGTTGGTGTGGGAGCAGCTCGACTCATGGCTGACACCGATCGAGCAGTTCTTCATCATCAACCACTACGGGCGTCCCGACCCGGCGCCGCTCACCGAGGAGGCCTATCGCCTGGCGGTCGACGGGCTGGTCGCCCGGCCGCAATCCCTGACGTTGGCCGACCTGAAGGCGCGGCGGCGCCGGGAGGTCGATTTCACGATCGAGTGCTCCGGTAACACCGGCCTCCCCTTCTTCATCGGCGGTGTGGGCAATGCCCATTGGGCAGGGACGCCGCTGGCGTCGCTCCTGGACCAGGCCGGCGTGCTGGACGAGGCCACCGACGTCGTGTTCTGGGGGGCCGATGCGGGCGAGGTGACGATCCGGGACAACTCGGGGGTGCTCGGGGCCGGGACGACTGGGCAGGTGGAACCGGATGCCACTGGCGGGCTCGACCTGACGATCACCGAACACTTCGTCCGTTCCATGTCGGTCGCCGAGGCACGGTCGCCCGACAACCTGCTCTGCTACGAGATGAACGGCGAGCCGCTGGCCCCCGACCACGGCTTCCCCGTGCGCCTGATCGCGCCCGGATGGTACGGGGTCGCCAACGTGAAGTGGCTGACGCGCATCGAGGTGCTCGACCACCGGTGGGCCGGCCGGTTCATGGCCCGGGACTACGTCACCATCCGGGAGCAGCGGTCGGCCCCTGACGGCCAGAACGAGATCGTGTGGACGTTCACGACGGTGTCCCACGACCGGCTCAAGTCCGTTCCTGCCCGAGTGACGCGTCGGGGCGACCATTACCGCATCACGGGAGTGGCGTGGGGAGCACCCATCGCCAAGGTGGAGGTGCAGATCGACGACGGCCCTTGGACGCGAGTCGACCTGGTTCGCCACCAGCCGCGCCGGAGGAAGTCCCCCGAGTACGCCTGGGTGTTCTGGACGCTCGACTGGCGGCCGGCACCGGGCCGGCACAGCATCCGGTCGCGCGCCACCGACGTCGAAGGAAGCGTGCAGCCGACTCCGCTCGACCTGGCGAACAAAGTGACCTACTGGGAGAGCAACGGCCAGGTGACGCGCTTCGTCGTTATTCCCTGAACCGGCTAGGGGACGAGCGGCGCCCTCGCGCTCCCGCCAGCTGGCCCACCAGCCCGGCGAAGGTGAGGGCCCACGCGGCCAGCGCGAACCCGAGGGCGATCCGGGGCACGACGTCGAGTACGTCGAACCCGGTGGCGGCGATCATCCGGTACGTCGACGCGCCGTACATCCCGATCGGGAAGACGAGCGACCAGAACGACGGGTGGTAGCGCAACGGGACGTGTTCGAACACGTGGCGCCACACGCCGATGGCCACCATCACGGGCAACCAGAACGTGGCCGTCGCCCAGCACAGCACGACCACGCCCTCGAGGAACGGGGCCAGGCGGTCGACGCGCTCCGACGCCGAGCGGGCGAGCAGGAGGTTGGAGCCGGCCAGCACGGAGATGGCGACGGCGCCGGCGGCGATCCACGCCGGCGGCTCGGCGTGGCCCGGATCGAGCACCTGCGTGGTCCAGCGCAGGAAGAGGTTGGCCATCACGACCAGGTAGAGCACGACGCCCAGGGTGAAGGCGCACAGGCACACCAGCACGATGAACTGGTTGTCGCCGGTGCGCCGCAGCAGCAGGGCGCCGAGCACGGCCACGGACTGGGTGGCGACAGTGAGCAGGAACCACGTGCCGTTCATGCCCGCCCCCGCCGCCGGCTTGGGCGTCCGCAGGATCACCCCGATCACGGCCGGGTACACGAGCGCCGGCCAGAGGACCATGCCGAGGACCCACAGCACCCACGACAGCCCCCACCAGTCGGCGATCAGCCCGGCGGCCACGCCGAGGACGTTGGTGCCCGCCACGATGGTGAGGAAGGCGAAGCCGCGGGCGTGGCTGGTGAGGTCGTCGCCGAAACGGCCCGGGAAGCGCACCAGCCGGAGCGCGGTGAGCACGGCGAGCACGCCGTAGGCCGCGCCGGCGACGACGAACAGGGGCCACGCCAACCAGTCGAGGCCCAGTTGGACGGCGCCGATGGCGATCATGCCCGTCGCCATCACCAGTGCGAAGTAGCCGGGAAAGAGGTCGGCGACCGCACCGGCCCGGCGCCCGCCGACCAGGGCGGCGGCCGGGGCCTCGACCGGTGGGGCGGCCGGTCCGGTGGACGCCGTCGCGGTCGTCGTGGCCGTCGTGGCCGGCGCGGCACCCGGTGGCGAGGCCGCGGCCGGTGGCCCCCCGTCCACCGTCACCTCCGGTCGGGCCCGCCCCGGAGCCGGCCCTGGCGCGGTGCCGGGCGCAGCAGGGCCAGCACCAGCACGAGGGCGAACGAGACCAGCGAGAAGATGGCCAGCACCCAGGCCTTGCCGTCGTGATCGGACAGCGACGCCTCGAGGGCGGCGGTGAGGGCGAACAGCTGGCCCACCACGACGGTACCGACGAGCACGATGCGCGTCGTCAGGCCCGTGCGCGCGCCTTCGTCGGTGGCGGCCACCGGGCTGCCGGGCAGCCGCTGGGGTCGAGCGGGAACGCTCACCGGCGGCCGCTCGCGGCCGTGGTTGTACTCATCG
>JBIOZN010000314.1:0-3798 GCA_044871175.1 Acidimicrobiales bacterium
CGCTGGACGAAGGACGGGTCGAAGGCGAGGGCCCGGGCGGCGGCGTCATGGGGCGCGGGGAGAACCGCGGGCGGGCCGAACCGCCCGTCGGCCCCGGGCCGGTAGGGCACGACGGCGGTGACGGCGGCCGTCGGCAACGGCCCGTACAGATGAGGGAAGCGGAGTTCGGGCGGGTCCGCGGGCCGGCCCGGCTCCCAGCGCACCTCGCCCGGGAGACGGGCGGGGTCGACCACCAGCGCCAGCAGGTCGTCCCGGCCGGCGAAGAGGGCATTGGCGGGGAGGGCCACCTGGTCGGGCGCCGACAAGTGGACGAACCCTTCGCTGAGGAGCGACGGCGGCGCCAGGGCGCCGAGGGCCAGTCCCATGCGCCAGACCGACGGCGTGGTGAGGTGCACGAACACGCCGTGATCCTGTCGCGTCGGTCGCGTTAGGTTCGGCTCCCGTGCCCGAGGACGGACCCGCGCCGGCCCACGCGCCGCTCACTCCGGGCGACCTGCGCCTCGTCGTCGCCGAGATCTACGACGACGTGCAGCGCCGTCGCCGCAGCGGCGCCTACCCGCCCGGCCTCGAGCGCGAGCTCGACGCCCTGTTCGCCCAGTACGCGCCGCCGGCGGCGGTGGGCGACGACATGGCCGTGATCCTCGACCGGGCCGAGCGGGCCAGCTTCGTCGACGTCGACGTCCCCACCGCGTCCAACCGCCCCGGCCTCCCCTACGTGAAGCAGGGGTTGCGCAAGGTGATGGCCTGGTACCTGCGCTACCTGGCCCAGCAGGTGAGCGCCCTCGGCGGCGTGCTCACCCGCGGCCTGGCCCTGCTCGACCGGCGGCTCACCCGTCTGGAAGACGCCGTGCCCGCCGTGAGCCCACGCGTCGTGGACGAATTGCGCGGCGTCGACCCCGAGGTGCTCTCCGACGCGTGGCGCCGCTTCGTCGTCGACCGTCTGGTGAGCGCCCGTCCGCAGGGCCGGGTGTTGCACGCGGAGTGCGCCGACGGCGCCCTTGTGCTCGACCTGGTTGCCGCCGGCGTCGACGCCTACGGGGTCGACGCCCGCCGACAGCTGCTCGGCCCCCCGACCCGCGCGGGGGTCGACGTGCGCCCCGACGAAGCCCTCGATCACCTCCGCAGGGTCGAGCGGGGCGCCCTCGGCGGCCTCGTGCTGTCGGGGCTCACCGAGCGCTCCACGGCCGCGGCCCTCATCGAGGTGGCCGACCTCGCCGTCGACGCCCTCGTGCCCGGCGGGCCGCTGGTGGTGCTGTCGGCCACCCCCGAGGCCTGGGCCGCCAACCAGGGCCCGCTGAGCGCCGACCTGGCGCCCGGGCGCCCGTTGCGGGCGGCCACGTGGTTGCACCTGTTGGCCGCCCGGGGCTTCACGGAGGTGGACGTGGTGGAGGGCGAGCGCCTGGCCGGCGGCCTGGCGCCGGTGCCCGGCGGCAGCGTCACGGCCGACGTGCTCAACGCCAACATCGTCACCCTGAACCAGCGCCTGTTCCCCCCGGCCGACTACGCGGTGGTGGCCCGGCGCGCCCAGGTGCTCGACGCGTGAGCGCGTGAAGGGCGTGAAGCCGGCGGTGCACCAGTTCCTGCCCAGCTTCGCGGGGCGGGACGCCATCGGCCGCCACACCCTCATCGCCCAGCGCCTGCTGCGCCGGGCCGGCTTCGAGTCCGACATCTACGCGGGCGAGGCCCGGCCCGAGGTCGCCCGGCTGTCCACGCCCTACCAGCGCTTCGGCGCCGGTCGGCCGGGCCAGCCCACCTGGCTGCTCTACCAGTGCTCGACGGGATCGCCCGTGGGCACGTTCGTGGCCCAGCGGCCCGAGCCCCTGGTGCTCGACTACCACAACATCACCCCCGCCGAGCTGTTCGAGGCCTGGGAGCCCACGGTGGGCGTGGAGCTGGTGGCCGGCCGCAAGCAGCTGGGCGACCTGGCCGGAGCGACCGAGCACGCCCTGGCCGTGTCGGCCTTCAACGCCGCCGAGCTGCAGCGGCTGGGCTACCGGGACACCACCGTGAGCCCGATCCTGCTCGACCTGGCCGAGCTCGACGGCGAGCCCGATCCCGCCGCTCTCGCTCGGCTGCGTGACGCCAAGGCGCGCCGCCACCGGGGTGTGGATTGGCTGTTCGTCGGGCGCCTTGCGCCCAACAAGGCTCAGCACGACGTGATCAAGGCGTTCGCCGCCTTCGTGCGCACCCACAACCCCGGCGCCCGGCTGCACCTGGTGGGCGGGTCGTCGTCCCACCGCTACGAGACGGCGCTGCGCGAGTACGTGGACGAGCTGGGCATGGGCGACCGGGTCAACTTCGCCCTCAGCGTGCCCGACGCCGAGCTGCGGGCCTATTACGCCAACGCCGACGTGTTCGTATGCCTCTCCGACCACGAAGGCGTGGGCGTGCCCCTGCTCGAGGCCATGCGCGCCGGGGTGCCGATCGTCGCCTACGCCGCCGCCGCCGTGCCCGAGACGCTGGCCACCGCCGGCCTGCTGTTGGAGGACAAGCACCCGCTGGTGGTGGCGGCGACCGTGGACCGGGTGCTGGCCGACGGGGATCTCCGCGGGCGACTGGTCGCCGCCGGGCACCGCCGGGTGAGCGACTTCGGCCTCGAGCGCACCGGCGCCATCTTCCTGGAGGCCATCGAGCGCATCACGTCGGCGGCCCGGTGACGCCAGCGCTGCACCAGCTCATCCCCGTGCTCGATCCGGGTGACGCCGCCAGCGACCACACGTTGCAGGTGCAACGACTGTTGCGCGACCTCGGGTTCGCCTCGGACGTGTTCACCGACGAGACCAACCCCTCGCTGCGCGGGTGCACGCGTCCCACCGCCGAGTTCCCCGGCGGGCCCGCCATCTACCAGTTCGCCATCGGCTCACCCCAGGCCGACCGCCTGCTGAACGGCGGCGAACCGTTCACCGTCGTGTCCCACAACGTCACGCCGGCGGCGCTGTTCGAGGCCTGGGATCCCTTGCTGGCCCACGGGTGCACGTGGGGCCGCCATCAGCTCGGCGCCTTGGCCACCCGGGCGTCGCTCGGCATCGGCGTGTCGACGTATAACGCCGACGACCTGGCCGCCCTCGGTTGCCGGCGCACGGCGGTGGCGCCGATCCTGCTCGACACGGCGCGCTTCGACCGCGAGGTCGACGAGCCGACGCTGGAGCAGCTGCGCGCCGGCAAGGCGAGCGGCGGCGCCGACTGGCTCTTCGTGGGGCGCATCGTGCCCAACAAGGCCCAGCACGACATCGTGAAGGCGTTCGCCGCCTACCGCCGCGGCGTCGACCCCCGAGCGCGCCTGTGGCTGGTGGGCGGGGCCTCGTCGGCCCGGTACGAGACGGCGCTGCGCCGGTTCATCGCCGGTGGCGGGCTGGACGGCGCGGTGACGCTGACGGGCCCGGTGAGCGCCGGCGTGCTGGCCGCCCACTACGCCGCCGCCGACGTCTTCGTGTGCCTGTCCGACCACGAAGGCTTCTGCGTGCCGTTGCTCGAGGCCATGCACCACGGCGTGCCCATCGTGACCTGGCGGTCGACCGCCATCCCCGAGACGCTGGGCGCCGGCGGCGTGTGCTTGCCCGAGAAGGCGCCGACGGTGGTGGCCAGCGCGGTGGCGCGAGTCCTGGAGGATCCAGCGATGCGGGCCGCGCTGGTGGCGGCCGGCCAGGCCCGCCTGGACGATTTCGGCCTGCAGCGCACCCGCGCCCGGTTCGCCGAGGTCATCGGACCGTGGTACGCGGAGGTCGCCGGTGGCTGACGCCGACGCCGTCAGAGTCGCCTTCGTCACGCCCCGCTACGGCGTCGAGGTGATCGGGGGCG
>JBIOZN010000315.1:0-2812 GCA_044871175.1 Acidimicrobiales bacterium
CCGGCCTCCGTCCGCTCGGTATCATGCCAAGTCGAGCGGACGGACCGCCCCATAATGTTTCCCGCTCGGCGGCGTCACCCTGCCACCTAGGTGCCGTTCTGCCACGCGTTCGGACCGGGACCGTGGGACTTACGTCAGCCGTCGAGAGGCGGGTGCGGTGCGTTCCGGCCACGATCTCACTGTGAGGCTGGCTACGGTGCCGCGTGGGCCGTCTGGATTGGTGCCATTGGCAGGTCGAGGCCGCATCTGCGCTGCTCGGCCACGACCGCGATCCTTGCGACGAGGTGGCCCCTCCCCGTTCAATCAGCCGCCCGGCATCGGTTTGCGCTCCTGCGCCCCCTACTCGTCGACGCCGTGGCTGAACGAGGGGGTGAAGCGGGCGAGGTTGGGGTCCTCGGCGGGGCAGGAATGCGGCCATGACCAGGTTCCGTCGAGTGGCGCGGTCGCGGGGAGGTGGCGGTCGGCGCGGTCAGCGGCGAGCTGCTCGAGGCGATGGATTGCTTCGCCGTGGAGCTGGACGGTGCCGGCGTCGGCAACCAGGTTGAGGGCCGCCCGCAGCCACGGGTCGGAGCGCTTGATGGCGGTGAGCAGAGTGTCGTTGAGCGGTCGTGTGAGCAGGTCGGCGAGCAGTTGTGGGTCCGGTCCCCACGTGCCGGTGGTGAGGGTGCGGTTGATCTCTTGGTACTCGACCACGTGGGGCCAGTTGCGGATGATCCAGTTGCGACGGGCTTGCTGGCCGTCGAGGGCGGCTTGAAGGAGTTCGGTGGTGTCGTCCAGGGTGAGCTGGCCGGTGCGGAGCCGGTCGATGGTGGAGCGCCAGTCAGGGGGAGCGGCGTCGAGGAGCCCGTCGAGCCGGGCGCGGCCGTCGAGCAGCTCGCTTCGGCTGGGGACCATGGTGTCGGCCTCGTGGATCCGGTTCGTGGAGGCCAGCCATGTGCGGGTGAGCGCGAGGTGCCCTTGCAGGCTGTCCCACTGAGCGGCGAGGTCGGGGTAGTGGGGCCGGGGACCGAGCGCCGGGACAGGGTCGGACGGGTGGTGGCGGGCCCGCCAGCAGGTGATCTGCCGTACGGCGTCGTCCCAGCTGGTGGCGCCGGCGACGTCGGCGGGCCGGGCGCCGAGCAGCCCGGTGAGCCAGGGGGGTCGGTTGGCGGCCAGGGTGTGCGCGTGGCGGTCGAGGTGACGGTCGATCGCCCGTGCGTAGCGGTGGGCGTCACCGGGTTGGGCGCCGAGGCGGCGCATCGTCGTGTGCCACTGCTGGATACGGTCGGTGAGCCCATCAGTGATGGCGGTGAGGCGCTGCTGGGCGGCGACGGGCAGGGGGCGCTGCTCGCTGGCGCCGATGACGCGCAGGTCGGCCCAGTCGAAGATCCGGGTGGCCGCTCGGCCGTGGGCGGAGACGAAGTGAACGGTGGCCCGGCCGGCGGTGTCGTCGATGGCGATCACGGTGCCGACGTTGTGCCGGTCGGCCGGGCTCACTTGGCCGCCGATGGTGAGGTGACGGGCGGTGTGGTGGACGCGGGTGAGCCGGTCGGTGAGGTCGTTCACGTGGAAGCCGTGGGTGTCAGTGGCGGTGCGTTCGGCCACCAGCGAGGCGGTGTGGCGGGCTTCGAGCTGGCCGAGCCCGAGGGTGCGGGCGAGCTGGTCGATCTGGTCGAGGTCGGGGTCGAGGGTGTGGGCGAGCTGTTTGGCGTGGGAGCGGCTTAGGCGTTCGATGAGGTCGTCGGCGGTGTCGGGTGGTTGGTCTTCGGGTGGGGTGAGCCCGCGGTCGTGTCGCTCGAGTTCGGCGGTGGCTTGGCGGTGCAGTTCGGTGGCTTCGGGGTCGGTGAGCACGACCAGGTTTTCGGCGGTGCCGCGGGACAGCTGGACGTAGGCGCCTTCCCGGTAGAGGCCGTCGGCGCCGACGCCGATGGCGAGGTCCCAGGTGCCGCCCTGGGCCCGGTGTGTGGTGAGGGCGTAGGCGTGGGTGAGGTGTCCGCCTCGGCGCAGGTAGCGGACGGTAAGTAGAAGTTCGTCGCCGCCGCGGTCGAGCCGGACACTCAACCAGTCCCGCATCACTGCGGCCACGTGGCCGGTGTGGCCGTTGGCGATGTCCACAAGCTGTCCACACACCGTGGGCTCGGTGCTGTTGCGGCGGATGACGACCCGGTCGCCGACCCGGAACAGGCCCGAGCCGACTCCAACTGCGGGTCCGTCGAGTTCGCCCCGTATGACGAGCCCGTCGATGACTTCGTGGTTGAGCCGGTCGACCAGGTCGTTGGTCCCGGCGAGCAGCACCGGGTGGAGGCCGACGGCGCGGGCGGCGAACCAGCGGTCGACCGCCTCGGTGATCATGGCTTGGGCGCTGTCGGTGACGACGACCCGGTCGTGGTCGAGGTAGGCGTCGACTGCCCGTGCGACCGAGCCGTGGCGCAGGTGGGCGAGGGCGGCCTGTTCCCAGGGGTGGCGTTGCCGGCGGTTCACGCTCAGGTGGGCGACGCAGCCGGCGTGAACGGTGGCGGCGGCGAATCCACCGCCGGGACCGACCTCGGGCAACTGATGGTGGTCGCCGACCAGCAGCACCCGCCCACCGGCGCTGACCTGGCGGGTGACGACGGCCTCCAGGGTGCGGATGTCGGCCATGCCCGCCTCGTCCACGACCAGCAGCGAGTTCGACCGGGGCCGATCGTGACCCCTATTCCAGGTGGCCAGCAGTGAGTGCAGCGTGGAGGCCGGGATGCCGGCGCCGGCGGTGAGCTCGATCGCCGCTCGGGCCGACGGTGCGGCGCCCACTACCGACAGGCCGGCGTGCTCCAAGGCGGCCCGTACGACGTCG
>JBIOZN010000316.1:0-2366 GCA_044871175.1 Acidimicrobiales bacterium
GGCGGCGGGCGGCGGGCGGCGGGCGGGCGGCGGCCGGCGGGGCGGCAGGCGGCGGGCGCGGGGGCGGGCGGACTAGGGGACCGAGGCCCACGCGGCGATGAGGGCCTGCAGCCCGTGGGCGACCAACTCGACGCAGACCTCGTCCCGGGCGGGGTCGCCCTCGTCGAGCCAGGCGAGGACGGCGTCGTACACGTGGTCCACCACGACCTCGGCGGCCCACCGCAGCCGGCCGGGCTCGGCCAGGCGGGGCGCCAGGAGGTCGGCGGCGTAGCTCACGGCCAGGATCCGCCAGTCGGCGGCGTAGCTGGCGAAGGCGGGTTCGTGGGCGGCGTGGACCCAGAGCAACCGGAAGCCGTCGGGATGCTGCCGGGCCACGCGCAGCAACGCCCGGGCGGCGCCCCGGCCCTGGTCGGGCCGGCCGGCGATGGCCCCGAACTCCTCGCCCAACATGTTCGCCACCCGTTCCAGCACCGCCCGGTAGAGCTCCTCTTTGGACGGGAAGTTGCGGTACACGATCAGGCGGGTCACGCCGGCGGCGGCCGCCACCGCCTCCATCGAGGTGTCGGCGAAGCCCGCATGGGCGAAGGCCACCTCGGCGGCGTCCAGGACCTGGGCGCGCCGCTGCCCCCGGGGGAGCCGTTGTCGGGAGCTTGCCTTTTGTACACTCACGCGTTTACATTTCTGCGGGCGACCGCCCGACGCTAGGGGGCGCGGTGAAGTTCGGGATCTTCTTCGAGCACCAGATCGGCCGGCCCTGGGACGACGAGACCGAATGGCGGCTCATCCAGGACGCTCTCGACCAGGTCGAGCTGGCCGACCGCCTCGGCATCTCGTACGTGTGGGAGGTCGAGCACCACTTCCTGGAGGAGTACTCGCACTCCTCGGCCCCCGAGGTGTTCCTCGCCGCCGCCAGCCAACGCACACGGGATATACGGCTGGGCCACGGCATCGTTCTCACTGCGCCCAAGTTCAACCACCCCGCGCGCACGGCCGAGCGCATCGCCACCCTCGATCTCGTGTCGGGGGGCCGGGTCGAGTTCGGCTCGGGTGAGTCGTCCTCCATGGCCGAGCTGGGTGGCTTCGGCATCCCGTTCGACCAGAAGCGGGAGATGTGGCTCGAGGGCCTGGAGGTGGCGGTGCGCTGCCTCACCGAGGTCCCGTTCACCGGCCACGACGGCCCCCACCTCCGCATGCCGCCCCGCAACGTCGTGCCCAAGCCGGTGCAGAAGCCCCACCCGCCCTTGTGGGTCGCCTGCTCGCGCCGCGACACCATCCACCTCGCCGCCCAGAAGGGCATGGGCGCGCTGAGCTTCGCCTTCATCGAGCCCGAGGACGCCCGCCACTGGGTCGAGGACTACGAGGCCACGTTGGCCGCCGAGGCGGTGCCCGTCGGCTTGGCCGTCAACCCCCAGATCGCCTGTGTGACCCCGATGATGCTCCACCACGACGAGGCCGAGGCCGTGCGGCGGGGGATCGAAGGGGCCAACTTCTTCGGCTACTCGCTCGGCCACTACTACGTCTTCGGTACCCACCGGCCGGCCCGCACCAACGTGTGGCAGGAGTTCCTGGCCAAGCGGGCCGAGGTCGGATTCGATCCCGAGGCCGCCGCCCAGGCCGTGGCCGACGAGCGTCTGGGGGCCAAGCTGGCCGCCGGCGACACCACCGGCCTGCGGGGCGCCATCGGGACGCCCGACCAGGTGCGCCGCTACCTCCGGCGCTACGAGCAGGCCGGCATCGACCAGGTGATCTTCGTGCTGCAGGCGGGCCGCAACCGCCACGACGACATCATGGAGTCCCTCGAGCTGTTCGGGCGGGAGGTGCTGCCCGAGTTCGCCGAGCGCGACGAGCGCCAGGTCAAGGAGAAGGCGGCGCGACTCGAGCCGGCGATCGCGGCCGCCCTGGCCCGCCGCCCGGTGCGCGCCGACGACATCGGCGACTACGAGATCACCGCCGCCATCAAGACGATGGCCGACGTCAGCGGTGATGCCCAGATGCAGGCGTTCGTGGCCGGGTACGCCGCCGACCGGGCCGCGGGCCGTCCCGACACCACCCTGAACGGCTGAGGATCACGGCGGCGATGGCGACGACCCACGTCTTCTTCAACCCCCTCGACCCGGCGGTGCGGGCCGCGCCCTACGCCCACTACGCCGAGTTGCGGGCGCAGGGCCGGGTGCACCGCAACCCCCTGGGGATGGTGGTGCTCACCCGGTACGCCGACATCGTGCCGGCGCTGCGTGACCACCACCGGCTGAGCAACGACATCGACGCCCACGCCACGATGCCGCGGTTTCAGGGGGAGGCCGTGCGGGCGGCGCGGGAGGCCTCGCCCCTGGCCCGGTACTCGCTGCTCAACCTCGACCCTCCCG
>JBIOZN010000317.1:0-8455 GCA_044871175.1 Acidimicrobiales bacterium
ACCCCACGGCGGCCGGCGGGCTCGGGGGACGCAGCAGGAGGACCCCTACGATGCGCCCATGGCCCGGATGCCAGCGGTGTTCTTCGGACACGGCAACCCGATGAACGCCCTCGACCGCAACCGTTACACCGAGGCGTGGCGCACCTTCGGGGCCACCATCGAACGGCCGCGCAGCATCCTCGCGGTGTCGGCCCACTGGTACATCAACGCCACCGCGGTCACCGCCATGGCCCGGCCCCAGGTCATCCACGACTTCTTCGGCTTCCCGCCCGAGCTGTTCGCCTTCGATTACCCGGCGCCCGGCGATCCCGACCTGGCGGACGAGATCGTGGAGGTCGTCAAGCCCACGTGGGTCGGCCTCGACGTCGACAGCTGGGGCCTCGACCACGGCACCTGGTCGGTGCTCGCCCACGCCTTTCCCGCGGCCGACGTGCCCGTCGTGCAGCTGTCCGTCAACGCCTGGCAGCCGCCGGAGTACCACCTCGACCTCGGGCGGCGGCTGGCCCCGCTGCGCGATCGGGGCGTGCTCGTGGTGGGCAGCGGGAACGTGGTGCACAACCTGCGGGCCCTCGACCCGCAGCGAGCCGACGGCGCCTTCGACTGGGCCGAGCGCTTCGACGACGGTGTGCGGCAGCTCATGGCCGACGCCCCCGCCGATGTCGTGCAGGCGGTGGAGCACCCGGATGCCCAGCGGGCCGTGCCCACGCCCGACCACTTCCTGCCCCTGCTGTACGTCGCCGGCCTGGCGGCCGCCGGCGGCGAGCCGGGGGCCGTGCTGGTGGACGGCTACGCCTACGGCTCGCTGTCGATGACGAGTTACACCGTCGGCGCCGACTGCCCGCCCGCGGCCGACGGGCCGCCCGCGCCGCCTCTGCCCGGCCCCGACGTCGTGCCCGTCGACGAGGCGAACATCTGACCGGCCGGCGCCCCGAGCCTCCTGGCCGAGCAGGCCCAGGCGCTGCGCCGACGTCAGGCCCGACGAGTCGCGCGGACGCCGTCTTCTTCGGCGGCCGCCGCCGCGTAGGCCCCCAACTCCTCCAGGCGGGCGTCCCATCGCCGGTCGAGCGCTCGCCAGTCGTGGCCGTAGCTGGGGTACCGATCGACGTCGTAACCGCCGTCCCATCCGGGGGCGTACTGGCCGCGGTAGTACTGGCCGAGCACGGCGTCGTCGCCGTCGTCGGCCACGAAGTCGATGCGCCACTGGCGTCGGCTCCGGCCGCCCGAGCTGGCGTGGTAGAGGTGCTCGTCGAACACGATGGCGTCGCCGGGGGCGGTGGGGAGTGCCACGCCGGGTACGTCGGGCACGTCGGCACCGCCGTGCAGATAACCGTCGACGGCCGCCCCGAACTCGGGGCGGTGCGAGCCGGGCAGGACGCGCAGCGCTCCCGAGGCCGCCTCGAGGTCGTCCAGGTAGCACGCCAGCCCGAGGCTGCGCACGGGCAGGTCCGTGTCGCGGTGCCAACCCGTCGAGCCCAGGTAGTTGGTGGCCTTGGCGCGCACGGGCAGCACCGGTGCGCCGAGAAGCGCCGCCGCCACTGACGACAGCTCGTGGATCAACCCCAGGCTGACCGGGGTGCGCTCGCACATCATGGGGACGTAGCGGAAGCGGTTGCCGGCGGCCCCCGAGTTGCTGTGCTCCCGGTCGCTGCGGCGGAAGGCCCGCAGCATGGTGGCGTCGAACTCGCGCGCGAGCGGAGCGGGAGCGACCAGGCCGCGCAGGACCACGAAGCCGAACGTCTCCAGATGGGCGGCCTCCGACGACACCACGACGGCGAAGCTAGCGACGTCTGCCCCGTCGTGAAGGGCCGATGTCGGGGCGACGACCCCAGCCCCTCACACGGGCGGTCCGACGGTGAAGGTGTCGAGAATGCTGCTGTTGGCCGCCCGGTAGTCGAGGGCGTAGACGTGGATCGAGACCGCGAGGCGGTGGCCGGCGTTCTCGACGGAATGGATCCCTGCGTCGCCCGCGGCCAGCCACGTGACGTCCCGGGGGCGGTGCACCCGGCTGGTCGTGGCCCGCAAGCCGGCTCCGGGCGCGACCTCGTACTCGACCTCGCGTTCGTGGCCCTGGTGCACGCCGACCACGCACCACGACCGATGCGAGTGCACGGGCGTGCGCTGGCCGGGCCGCCACACGAGGGCCACCAGCGAGAAGGCGCCGTCGGGCGCGACGTGCACGACGTTCGTGCGGTAGGAGTCGGGCGAGGAGAGCAGGTGGTGGGGGCCGAGCAACCGGCGGTCGCCCAGGGCCGGGGCGAGCACGGCGGCCACGGCCTGGGCCTGCTCGGCCGGGTCACGATGGTCCGCCATGGCCGTCCCGATCCCCCGGAGGAGGCGAGCGAGGGGCGAGTGGACGGCCGTCGGCGCCCGGCGCACAGGATGGTGGAAAGGAGTCGTCGTGCTGGTGCCGCCGCCCTCACGGGTACGTCCAAGCCGGCGACCGCCGACGCCGACGGCCTCGCCCTCGACGCGCGTGGCGGCGCTGGCGCGCACCGGTGCCGGCCTCGCGCGCACGCCGTCGGTGGTGGTCATGGTCATGCTCCTCGGTGTCGGTGCCCGCCTCCGATACGTGCGCGCCAGGGGCGCGGTTCACGTCCGGCCAGGCCGCCGAGCCCGCTTACTACGCTGCGCCGTGTGCCGCCCGAGGCGGGAACCCTGACGGGCGCGAGCGGTGATGCCCTGCGCCGGCTGCTGGTCGCGGCCACCGCCGCCGCGCTGCGACCCGACCCCGACCCCCGCCTACCTGCCCTCGTTGCCGCCGCGCCCGTCGAGCACCTCCCGGCGGCCGCCGCCCTCCATCGGGTCGATGGATGCGTCCATGCCGCCCTGGCTCCGGTGGCCGGGGTGCCGGAATGCGTCGTAGCCCGGCTGGCGAGCGCCCGGAGCCGCTCCGCCGCTCGGCATCTGGTCATCTGCCGCGCCCTCGCGACCATCGCCGACGCCTTCGACCGGCGCCAGATCCCGTGGGTCGTGATGAAAGGACCGGTCCTCAGCTCCACCATCTACCACGACGCCGGCGCCCGGGCCTACAACGACCTCGACCTGCTGGTGGCCGCCGACGCGTTCCCCGACGCCGTCAGCCTCCTCGAAGAGCTCGGCTACGCGCACCTCATCGAGAACTGGGCCCTGGCGTCGTGGTTCCGGGCCGGCGAACTGCCGATGCGCACTCCGACGGTGACGGTCGACCTCCACTGGCAGCTCCAGTACGCCAACTACCACCGCCGCTACATGACGGCCGACACCGAGGGCATGCTGGCGCGCCGGCGCCGGGTCACCGTGGCGAGCCGTGCGGTCCCCACGTTCGATGCGGTCGACACGCTCTTGCACATCGCCCTGCACGCGTCGCGGGACAACGCCGACCGTCTCGTGTGGTTCAAGGACATCGAGCGCTGCGCCGCCGTCGAACGACCGGATCTCGACGAGCTCGTGGCGCGCGCCGGGCAGTGCCGGTGCGGCCCCCCGATCGGACTGGCCCTGCGACGAGCCCGCGAGGTGCTCGGGGCCGACATCCCCGACGAGGTCGTGACGGTGCTGATGGGCCGTGCCCTGCGGGCGGTCGATCGTGTGGTCACGCGCGTGTCTCGGCCCGTCCCGTTGCACGGCGGCGGCTCACTGGCCGGCTTCGTGGCCCGCTCGGTCACCGCCGACCTGCCGTCCACCGCCCGCGACCTGGTGCGCCGGACCTACCGTCACGGTCGGGAACGTCTGCTGGGGCACGAGGGGCTGCGTCGCCACCCCGAGGGTCTGCCGGCGGCGCGGCGGGAGGTCGACAAGCAGCAGTTCCTCCAGAGCGTGGCGACCGGGTGGCGCGACGCCTGAACCACGGCGGGTTTGTGGCTCGTCGTACGCGCGACCGTGACGCCCTGGTGGCGTTGCTCGAGCCGGCCGAGCCCCGCACCACCCACGCCCTCAGCGACCACCTCGTGTATGCCGGCACCCGGGCCAACCGCACGTGGCTCATCACGGGGCCCCACGGCCGGGCGGCCGGTGCCGTCGTGCTGACGCGGCTGTGCTTCGACCGCTGGGGGGCCGGGGTGTACCTGGCCGAACCCGAGGCCGGGCCGGTGGCGGCGGCCGTGGTGCAGCGCAGCCCCGCGTGGCATGTCGCGGGGGCCGCCGCCGACATCCGCCCCTTGCTCGCGCACCTGCCTCGCGCCCAGCAGGTGTACGTGCTGCCGTGGGGGACGGCCGAGTCGCCCATCACCCTGTTCGGCGCCCCCGACCCCCGGACGCGTGTGGCCACCATGGCCGATCTCGAGGCCCTGGTGGAGCTGTACGCCGCCTACGAGAGCTTCGGGCGACTGACCCGCTGGCAGCTCCGGAGCCACGTACGCCAGCTGCTGCGCCACCACCAGGTCATCGTGTTCGACGACGGTGGCGGCCTCGTGGCGGCCGCCGTGATCGAGGGCCGCACGCGCCGCTACGTCGTCGTGAGCAACCTCACCGTCCTGCCCGCGCACCGCGAGAGCGGGATCGGCAACGCCGTCGCCACGCGATTGCAGGCGGTGGCCAACGGCATGCAACTCGGCGCGACCTGGACGATGGCGCCGTCCAACCCGATGTCACTTCGGGGCGCCACCTGGGACGTCGACCACTGGTACGAGATCGAACTTCAGCGGCCCCGTCCCTTCAAGGGCGCGGGGCGCCTCCGGCGCCTCTACAGCCGGTACCAGCCGACCTGGTCGCGCGAGCGCGTGCTCTTCCGCGATCCCACCGATCCCGACCGTCCCCCGCCGTCAGCGCATGCTTGAGGCGGGGGGACCCGAAGGTCCTCCCGCCACCTGAGCGAGGATCAGAAGCTGCCGCGGCCCTTGCCGCCGCCGCCCCCGCCCTTGCTCGTGCCCAACATGCCCTCGAGGACCTGGCGGCTCTCGATGGCAGGAGGCTCGTAGGTCATGCGTGTCTCCCTGCTGTTGTGACGGCAGTCCCGTCCTGCCGCGCGACGCCGAACGTAACCGTCACGCACGGCCCCGCCCATGGGTCCTTCGGCTCAACCTCGCCCTCGCCCGGCGGCCCACGGCGGCGGCGTCGGCGCGGGCCCGCCCCCGCAGCGTGGCCAGCCGCCCCAAGCGGCGGCCACGGCCATCCACTTCGGTGACCACCACGCGGCCCACGAGCAAGCCGGCCGGGATGGGGACGTCGACCTCGGAGTTGGCGTCGCCCCGGAACCACAGCTGGTCGCCGGCCCGGCGCAGGAAGCGGTGCACGTACACCGCACCCGTCTCGGTACAGAACGCCCACACCTCACCGCGCCGGGGCGCCGGGCGGGACTCGACCAGCACCCGGGCACCCGTCGGGATGGCCCGGCCCATCGACGACCCGGCCACCGGGAGCCACAGGGGCGCCGTCACCAGCCGTCGGCGCAGCACGGCGGCGGTGGCTTCGGGGTCGGTCGGGGCCGTCACGAACGCCGGCCCCGGTCGGTACGCTCGGCGTGGGCATGCACAAGGTCGTCGCCATCGCAGGCCTGTCCGTCGCCCTGCACGCCGAGGACGAGCCACGGTGGGCCGCTGTCGAGGCGTTGTTCGGTGCCTGTCCCGCCAGCGCGGGTCCCGCCGCCATCACCGTCAGCCACGGTCGGGAACCTCCCTCGCTGCCCACGCGCGCCGCCGATCTCTTCTACCCCGAGGCCGAGGTGTGGCTGGAGGCCGACGGCGTGGCCGCGCGCCACGAGTCGGGCACGTGCGGGCGGCGCGTCGGAAACACCGTCGTCGTGGGCGGCCCGCTCGCCGCCGAGGAGCCGGGACGCGGCTTCCGCCAGGCCGTGCAGCACGCCCTGCTCGACGTCCTCGGCCACCACGGCCGCCATGCCCTGCACGCCGCCGCACTGCAGCGTGACGGCCTCGCCGTCGTGGTGATGGGCGAGTCGGGGGCGGGCAAATCGACGCTGGCCTACGCCGGTACCGCCCACGGCTGGGAGGTGTTGGCCGACGACCTTTGCCTCCTGTGCGCCGCCGACACGCCGGGCCGCGACGACCACGGCAACGGCGACGACCACGGCAACGGCGACGGCGACGGCGGCGGCGGCGACCACCGGAACCGCGACGACCGCAACGACGACGGCCGTCCCGTCGTCTTCGGCCTGCCCAAGCCGCTGCACGTTCCCGACGACAGCCTGGCGGCACCGCCCGAGGGGGCGCAGCGCCTGGTCGACGACGACCGCGCCCGCTGGGTGCTGCCGCACTCGTTCATCACCGCCCACCGCGGCTATCACGCCGGTGCCCTCGTCGTGCTCGGACACTCTGCGGGGCCGGCGGCCGCGGCCGACCTCCCGCTGGGCCCGGCCCGCATCGAAGGCGTCCTCGGGTCGATGCCCATGCGCGGCATGCCCGTCCACGTGCGCGCCTTCTTCCCCACGGCGGCCCGGCTGAGCCGCCTGCCCACGTTCCGGTACTTCCACCACGGTGACCCCGCGGAGCGTCTGCGGGCGGCCGGTGAGTTCCTGGACGAGTTGGCGGCCACCGTCGGCCCTCAGTAATTCGCCAGGGTCCCGGTGCGCCGAGCGGCGGCCACGGCCCGCCCGAACACGGCGACCGACAGCGGCAACAGCACGACGGCGAAGGCGAGCAGGACGGCGGCGTCGGGTAGCACGTCGCGCCAGCCGCCATCCCCCAGGAGCGCCTCCCGCAGTCCGTTGATGCCGTAGTAGGCGGGGAACAGGTGCGCCAGCACCTCGACGACTGCGGGGAACACGGAAACCGGGAACAGCGCGCCGCTCAGGATGCTGGTCACCTGCAGCAGCGGCGCCGACAGGGGGTCGCCCCGCTTGGCCAGCACGAGCAGGCTGGCGCCGAGGATGCCAAAGGCGCAGAAGCTGGCCAGCGTGAGCGCGAACAACGGGACCGCCAGCACCAGGCCCGTCAGCGTCAGGCCGTCACCCAGGACACCGATCCCGAAACCGAGGAATATGCCGATGTCGACGACGGTGAGCAGCAACGGGAACACGAACGAGCCGGCGAGCAGCACCGACAGGCGGGTGGGCGTCGACAGGAGGACCTCGAACGTGCCGAGGGACTGCTCGGTGGTGATGTTGCGGGTGAACGTGCCCACGCCCAGCGTCGCGATGGCCATCACGCCGAGCCCCACCATCACGTAGTCGAAATAGCCGCCGCGATATCCCTGCAGCGCCTCGGGCTCCTCCACCAGCGAGCTCACGTAATAGGCGATGAGAACAGTGAGGGCGAGCTGGAAGAGCCGGCTGATGTGCTGCAAGGGATAGGTGCGCTCGGTCTGCAGATCGCGACGGGCGATGGCGACCATGCGGGCCAGCTCGCCCGAGACCCCGCTCATGCCACGTCGTCGGCGTCGGCCATCCGGTCGTCGGCGGTGAGCAACCGGCGCAATGCCGCGGCGAAAGACGCCGCCCCGGCGAGCTCGCTCGACGTCCCCGTGAACCGCACCGTGCCGCCCACCACAGCGACGATGCGGTCGCACACCACCTCGATCTCGTCCAACCGGTGGCTGGACAGCAGCACCCCCACCCCTCCGGCCGCCGTCTCTCGCAACAACCGTCCCACGTCGGCCGCGGCCACCGGGTCGAGCGCCCGCGTCGGTTCGTCGAGCACCAACAGCGGCGGCGCGCCCAGCAGGGCGCGGGCGATCGACAGTCGCGCCCGCATCCCGGAGGAGTAGCCGAACACCAGCTTGTCCCGGTGCGCGAGCCCGACCCGCTCCAGCAGCTCGGCCGCCCGCGCTTGGGCCCGCCGGCGCGCCAGCCCCTGCATCACGCCGAAGAACTCGAGGTTCTGTCGCCCGGTGATGCGCCAGTAGAGCGAGCGGTCGTCCGCGAGCACGAGCCCGAGGCGGGCACGCACGGCGATCGGGTCGCGGCCGGGGTCGTAGCCGGCGACGGTGACCCGGCCGGCCGTGCGTTCGAGCAGGGTGGCGACGATCTTGATGAGCGTGGTCTTCCCGGCGCCGTTGGGGCCCACCAGCCCGACCACCTCGCCTGCGTCCACCTGGAGGTCGACGCCCCGCAGAGCCTCCACGTCGCGGTCGGACGCCCCGCGCACCAGCACGCGGCTGAGGCCGGCGGGCCGCTCGAAGATCTTCCGGACGCCCTCAGCCCGCAGCATCGGCGACGACGAGGCCCGCCGCGGCCAGTTCGTCGAGGAACGCGGCGGCGTCGGCTTCGAGCTGCTCGACGTGGACGTCGGGGAACCTCTCCTGGAGATGGGCGGCGACGGCCGGGGCGTCGCGAGGCTCGTCGAGGGCCTGCCACACGATCGTGCCCACCGGGTTCAGCGTGATGAGCTCGGTGCCGGCGACGTCGAGCAGGACGGCGCGGTCGCCGCTGACCTCGAACACCACCCCCTCGCACCGCCGGAACCGGGACGCCGCCACGCCCCGAACCTACCCCGGCCGGTCCGCCGGCCCCGGCACCGCCCCGGCCATCCCCGGCCGCGCCCCGCCGAGAACTCTCGGCGCGAATCCCGCCACATATGGCGGAAATCGC
>JBIOZN010000318.1:0-4679 GCA_044871175.1 Acidimicrobiales bacterium
ACGCGCGTCGACCGCGACTACGAACAGCTCCGGATCACCATGCAGACACTCTTCGCTGACCTCGCCATCGACACCCCCGCCGCCGCATAGACAACAAATTGTCGATGCTGCTTCGCAAGCCTCTAGCGGCGCATGAGGTCGCGCAGGGGCCGGAAGCCGATGGCGATGGCACCCGTGCGCGGCAGCAGCGAGGCCAGCCCCTCCGGGGCGGTGACCAGGTCGAGGTCGTCGACCCACGCCGACCAGCTCTCCGACAGGGCCCGGACCTCGGGGGTGTCGATCACCGGTTGCACGTGCAGCTCGGTGACGCCGGGCTGGAGGTCGGCCAGCACCCGCTCCACCCGCTCCCGGCTGCCGGCATGGCGGGCGGCCACGAAGTGGTCGGGGAACACGACGCCCTCCTCGGCCGCCAGGGCCCGGAACGGGAAGCCGACGTCGTGCTCGTCGGGCTTGGAGGGCAGGCGCAGGGGCAGGCGGAACTCCACCGCCAGGTCGAGGTAGATGTCGAAGAACTCGGGCCGCATGGTGAGGGCGTTCAGGTGCGACGACAGGTGGCTCACGTCGAAGCCCCACACGATGGCCCGCTCGATCTGGGCCCGGCACTCCCGGCGCACCTCCTCCAGGTCGGCGTGGTCCCACAGATCGGCCAGCGTGCGGGGGAAGCCGCCGTCGCCGTCGAGCAGCGACGGCGCCTGGGTGAGCGGGCCCCAGCGCAGCAGGTCGTACTCGGCGTTCAGGGTGACGTGGACGCCGACGTCCTCACCCCGGTAGCGGGCGGCCGCCTCCCGTGCCCAGGGGGCCGGCACCATGAGCGAGGCCGTGGTGCCCACGCCCTGGCGCAGGGCCCGGTAGCAGCCGGCGTTGCTCGAGTGGAGCACCCCGAAGTCGTCGCAGGTGATGATGACCAGCCGGGCGTCGGACGGGTAGCCGAGGCGCTCCACCAGGTCGCTCACGGCGCGGACGTTACCGGTGCGGCGCACGCTCCCCACAGGCCCCGCCCGGCGGCCCGGGCCTCAGCGATGGCCCCGTCGACCTCGGCCCGGTAGGCCCCATTGGGCGTGATCCACAGCGAGCGGACGAACCCCTCGCGCCCGAGGGCGGCGTTGACGAAGAGGCCATCGCTCGCCCGGAACACGTAGGCCAGCAACCGGTCGTACTGGTCGCGGGCCTCGACGTCGCGCTCGAGCCGCACGGGCGTCCCCTCGGGCAGCATCGCCTGCAGCTCGGCGCTGGCCTCCGGCCCGTAGCACTCGACGGGCTTGTCGGGGTCCTTGGTCTCCGGCGAGTTGATGCCGATGAGGCGCACGTGCTCGTCGGTATCGCCGACGCGCGCGATGACCGTGTCGCCGTCGATCACGTGGACCACCGTGGCGTTGGCCTCGACGGCCGGCGGGGCCGGGGTGGTGCCGACGCTGATGGGCGCGGGCGGCGATCGGTCGCAGGCGCCCAGGAGGGCGACGGCCAGGAGCAGGAGCAAGCGGCGCACGGCAACCCCGGCGAGTGCGGCGGACAGCGGGCGGCAGGAGCCGCAATCGGGTCAGTGTGGCACGCCGGCGGCCCGAGCGGGCATGGGCGTCTGGGCGCGTCACGAACACCGGGAGCGTCAGGAGCAGGTTGTGCTCGCGTGGTGCGCCGAGTGTTCCTGGTGCGCCGAGACGCGAATGGGGGCCGCGGCGCTACAGGCGTTCGATGATGGTGCCAGTACCCAGGCCGCCGCCGCAGCACATGGTCACGAGCCCGTAGCGGCCCCCGATGCGCTCCAGCTCGTGCAGCGCCTTGGTCATGAGCACGGCACCGGTGCCTCCGAGCGGGTGGCCCAGGGCGATGGCGCCGCCGTTGGGGTTGACCTTCTCGGAGTCGACGTCGAGCTCGCGCTGCCAGGCCAGCACCACCGAGGCGAAGGCCTCGTTGATCTCCACCACGTCGATGTCGTCCATGGTGAGGCCCGTGCGGTCGAACAGCCGGCGGGTGGCGTCGATCGGCCCGGTGAGCATGAGCACGGGGTCGACGCCCACCAGGCAGGTGTCGACGATGCGGGCCTTGGGCGTCAGGCCGAGCTGGCCCGCCCTCTCCTCGGTGGCCAGCAGCACGGCGGCGGCGCCGTCGGAGATCTGCGACGACGACCCGGCGGTGTGCACGCCGTCGGGCCGGGCCACCGGCTTGAGCCCGGCCAGGGCCTCGAGCGAGGTGGGCCGGATGCCCTCGTCCCGCACGACCTCGTGGGTGGTGCCCGTAGGCTTGCCCTCCTCGTCCAGATCGGGCGCGGTGATGGTGCGGATCTGGGTGGCGAAGCGAGCCTCGTCCCACGCCCGGGCGGCGCGCTCCTGGCTCAGCAAACCGAAGCGGTCGGCGTCCTCGCGCGTGATGCCCCACTTGTCAGCGATGCGCTCGGCCCCCTCGAACTGCGAGGTCATCTCGAACTGGGCGAAGTACGTCTTGGGGATGGGAACGCCCAGGCCGAGCTTCTTGGAGGAGTTGATCCCGATCGGGATGCGGCTCATCACCTCCACCCCGCAGGCCACGGCGACGTCAACCACGCCCGCGGCCACGAGCGCGGTGGCGAGGTTGGTGGCCTGCTGGCTCGACCCGCACTGGGTGTCGACCGTGGTGGCCGCCGCCGACTGGGGCAGGCCGGCCGCCAGCCAGGCGGTGCGGGCGATGTTGAAGCTCTGCTCGCCCACCTGCGAGACGCAGCCGCCCACCACCTGCCCGACGGCGGCCGGGTCGACGCCGGTGCGGTCGATCAGTTCGCGTTGCACTGTGCCCAGCAACTCGGCCGGGTGCACGCTGGACAGGCCCCCGTTGCGCCGCCCGACAGGGGAGCGCACGGCGTCGACGATCACCACGTTGGTCATGGCCGCAGGGTAGCGATGGGCATCGCGCGCCGCACCTGGGGGGATACCGTGGCCGGCGGCGGCGACCGATCGCCGCGACGAAAGGGTCAGACCGTGGGCATCGGAGTGAGCATCTTCCTCATCGCCGTCGGAGCCATCCTCACCTTCGCGGTCGAGACCGAGGCGAAGGGCATCGACATCAACACCGTCGGCATCATCCTCATGATCGTGGGTGGCGCCGGGCTGCTGCTGTCGCTGCTGCTGTGGGACCGCGTGGGCACGTACGGTGTGCGCCGCCGAACGGTGGTCGAACGCCGGGCCGCCGACCCGTACGTGGTCGAGCGCCGCGACGACGTGCTCTGACCCGAAGGCGCCTCAGCGCTGGCGGGGCACGGTGGACGCCACCACCGTGGCGTTGTCCAGGAAGGCGTCGTTGCACGTTGCTCCCTCGCCCATCCCGTAGTGGGCGAAGGCGGCCCACAGCAGGTTGACGACTTCGTCACCCCGTTCGGGTGTGAGCGCGCCGTTGGCCTGCATGTCGTCCAGCGCTTCTTCGAAGGCGTCGCGCATGTCAAGGAAGCTGGGGTTCGACTTCACCAGCTTGAGGGCGTCGACCACCATCCTCCCGCAGGTGAGGTAGGCATCGTCGCGCTGGTCGAAGGTCGCCTCGAGGCTGCGCAGGAACGTCATGAGCGTGGCGCAGAACAGCTCACCCACGTCGTGGGGGCGCTGGTAGTCGTCCTTCCCGAGATCGTCGAACCGCCCCGGGTAGTCGTCGTCGTAGGGGCGACGCCGCAGGCCCACGTTGTCGCACTTGAGCCAGCGCCCGATCCCGGTGACCATGGGCGCGCCGGCCGGGCGCTGCTGGTTCACGAAGCTGAGGGCCATGAAGTCGGCCAGGCCTTCGCCGATGCCGTCGCTCACCGGCTGGAGCAACCCGGTGCCGTCGCCCACACCGCCCACCAGGCGGTTGGCGACGCCGTGGGTGTACTCGTGGGCGACCACCGTGAGATCGAGCGCGGTGTGCCGGTCGGTGGTGGGATGACGGCCCAACCGCAGCGTCGGCGGGTCCAGGTGGGGCGACATCGAGGCGATGCCGAATGTGCCCTGAGCAAAAGCCACCACCTCGACGCGCTCCCCGGGCTGGCCGCTGGCCGAGCGGCTGCCAACTTGGAAGTTGCCGGCGTTCTCGTCGAAGCCGAGCAGTTCGAAAAAGTCGTGCAGGAGGTTGCAGTAGTAGAAGGCGTTGACGACCAGTTGGTCCTCGCCGGCTTCGTCGCTGGGAGCGAACACCACGTCGCCGCCCTCGACCGCGCCCCTGACCAGACGAGGGTCCTCCCCGGCGAAACGGGCTCGCGCGTTGTTGCCCTCGGTGGCGTCGGCGGAGCACCAGTCGCGAGGAAAGACGCGACCTTGGGGAACCGGGAGGCGGTAGTCGGCCTCGGGCCGCGGGAACACCACTGTGGTGCGGGCCGTCGAGTCGGGGTCGACGGTGAAGACATCACCCCGCACGGCCGCGTGGCTTCGTTGCTGTTGCAACAGTACGTGGCCGTCGTCGGCGTCGACGAGGACTGTGAAAGCCCCCGTGCCCTCAGGCCCGACGAGGTCGACCTGCCACGCCAGCCGCGCCCGAGGGTGGCCGTAGAACACGACGAGGTGCGCCGTGGTGGGCGGCGCGAACGGCCGGGCGTCGAGGATGGCCGGGCGGGCGGGCAACCCGAGCGACGCCGTGACGCGCGGGTGCCAGTCGGCCGGGACCTCGACACCCAGGCGCCGTCCGTTCTCGCTGGCCGCCACGTGCCCGGCGGCCGTCGCCACCGCCGCCACGGCGTCGACGGAGGGCAT
>JBIOZN010000319.1:0-2347 GCA_044871175.1 Acidimicrobiales bacterium
CGGCCGTCCTGACCGCTCGGCTTGTAGTGGGCGTAGGCGGGTGAGCGATTGGCCTCGACGGGCACCAGCCGGGAGCCGTCGCAGTCGGCCCCCGGACCCGCCCACCACCAGTGGATGTCGGCCGGCCCGCGCAGCCAGAGGGCGAACGGCGGCATCGACACGGTGGCGTCCTCGTGCAGCAGCGACGTGAGCGAGTCGAGGTCGTAACGCTCGAACGCCTCCACGTACCGAGCCAGCAGCGAGCGCTGGGCGTCGTCCATCGGCGGCGCGGCGGTGAGATCGGTGGTGGCCAGGGTGGCCCGCGCCCGCTGGAGGGCGCTGTTTACCGACGCGACGGTGGTGTCGAGCAGGGTGGCGACCTCGTCGGCCTTCCAGCGCAGCACCTCCCGTAGGATGAGCACGGCGCGCTGCCGGGGCGGCAGATGCTGCAGGGCGGCCACGAAGGCCAGCCGGATCGTGTCACGCTCGGCCGCCACCTCGCCGGGATCGGGGTCGGCGGCCACGACGCGGGCATCGGGGATGGGCTCGATCCAGGTGGCCTCGGAACGGGGCTCGCCCAGGCTGGCCCCACGGGTGCTCGCGTTCTCGAGATCCATGGGCAGGGCGCGGCGGTTGCGCCCGTTGAGCTGGTCGAGGCAGACGTTGGTGGCGATCCGGTACAGCCACGAGCGCAGCGACGAACGCCCCTCGAAGCGGTCGTAGCTCTTCCACGCCCGCACCATCGTGTCCTGCACGGCGTCCTCGGCGTCGAAAGCCGAGCCCAGCATCCGGTAGCAGTAGCCGGTGAGCTCGGAGCGGCAGCGCTCGAGCTGGCGGTCGAGGTCCGGGGCGAGCTCAGTCACGCCGGGCATGGTACGGCGACCGGCGCCTTGTCTCGCGAGCAGGTCTACGTCGGCGCCGACCCCGGCTCGGCCATCTTGCGGTGCGTGAATGCCTTGACCCGGTCGGGCAGGATCCGGCTGACGGTCGCCTGCAGCTTGGTGGCGAACGACGACGCCACCACCCGCTCGTCGCCCTTCATGAGGGCCTCGAAACCCTGGCGGGCCACCTCGGCGGGGTCGTCCTTGTGCTCGCTGGCCCCCACCTTGGTGTCGAGCATCCGGGCGCGAGCGAAGAAGTTGGTGTCGGTCGGCCCGGGCATGAGCGAGGTGACGGTGACGCCGCTGTCCTTCAGTTCCTCGCGCAGCGCGAGGGCGAAGGACTGCACGAACGACTTCGAGGCGTTGTACACGGCCTGGAAGCTGCCCGGCATGGTGGAAGCGATCGACGACGTGAACAGCACCCGCCCCTGGCGGCGCGCCACCATGGCGGGCAGCGTGAGCTTGGCCAGGTGCACCACCGAGCGCACGTTGAGGTCGATGAGGCGCAGCTCCTGGTGGAGGTCGGTGCCGCCCACGAAGGCACCGCCGGCGCCGATGCCGGCATTGAAGGCGATGGCGTCGACGGGCCGCCCGGCGCCGACGATGCGGTCGAACAGCTCCTCCACCCCGCCGGTGGTGGCCAGGTCGACCTGCACGGGCTCGACCTGGCGTCCGCTCGTCCGGAGCTCGGCCGCCGCCTTCTCGATGTCGGCGTCCTCGGCCGCGATGAGCAGGTCGAACCCGTGGTCGGCGAACTGCTGGGCCAGGGCGCGCCCGATGCCGCTGGAGGCACCGGTGACGACGGCGAAAGGAGCGGGGCGGGCGTCGGGCATGCCCTGGTTCCTTCCCGGTGACAAGCGGCGCCAGACCGCCGCCGGTTTCAGCGGCGGGTGAAGTGGCGCGGCGCCGACCAGGTCGGGTTGGGATCGCGCCGCCCCCGCCGTGACGTCCACCGCCACTGCAGCGAGATGCGGCTGGTGCAGGGATGACCCACCTTGGGCACGGCGTGCAGCCAGGCCGCCTGGCAGCGGCCTCCCATCACCAGCAGGTCGCCGCTGGCCGGGCGGAGGTCGATGGCGTCGGCCAGGTCGTCGTCCTCGTCGGCCCGCCGTTGCCCGAGCGGGCGCACCAGCCACGGGCGGGTGGCGCCCAGCGTGAGCACGCCGATCACCGTGTCCTCCAGCCAGCGCAGCTCCCGGTCGCGGTGGAACCCGACGCTGTCGCGCTCGTTGCGGTACCGCACCAGCGCGGGCACACCGAACGGGATGCGATAGCGCCGGGCCAGCCACGCCCCCGCCTCCGTCACGGCGGGATGCGGGCCGGCGGGCATCCGCCCGTACATGCGGGGCTCGGGCACGTAGCGCTCGTAGCGGAACACCTTGGCCTGCTCCCACACGGCGGTGGCGGCGAGGGCGTCGTGGACGTCGTCGGCCCGTGGCACCAGCCCGCGCACCACGTCGACCCACGAGGCGGTGTCGAGCGCGATG
>JBIOZN010000320.1:0-7519 GCA_044871175.1 Acidimicrobiales bacterium
TCTCGGCGACGTCGGCGCGCGCCTCGCCCAAATCCTCACTGACGAGCATACCCTTGCCCGCGGCCAGGCCGTCGGTCTTCACCACGTACCCGCCGGCCAGGCCGTCGAGGAAGCCGAACGCGGCCTCCACCTCATCGGCGCCGAAGGCGGCGTAGCGCGCCGTCGGCACGCCCGCGGCCGCCACCACCTCCTTCATGAACGCCTTGGAGCCCTCCAGCCGGGCCCCGTCGGCGCCCGGCCCGAACACCAGCGCCCCCTTGGCCCGCAACCGGTCGGCCAGGCCCTCGACCAGCGGCGCCTCGGGGCCGATGACGTAGAGGTCGGCCGCCAGCTCCTCGACGGGCCCCGGCGCCGCCACCGAGCCGGGGATGCCCGGGTTGCCCGGCGTGACGACCACCTCGGCCGTCGCGCCCAGCGCTCGGGCCAGAGCGTGCTCCCGCCCGCCCGCGCCCACGACGACGACGCGCCGGCGCGTCACCGGCGGTGCACGTACTGGTCGCGCTTGGGGCCCGTGCCCACGAACGTCACCGGCACGCCCACCAGCTCCTCCACCCGGTCGAGATACGTCCGGGCGGCGGCGGGCAGCTTGGCCTCCTCCCGCACCTCGCCCAGGTCGGTGCGCCAGCCCGGGAGCTCCTCGAACACCGGGTGCACGTCGTGCAGCACGCTCTGGTGGTAGGGGAGCTGGGTGAGGCACTGGCCCTCGTGCTCGTAGGCCACGCCGATCTTCACGGTGTCGAGCGCGTCGAGCACGTCGAGCTTGGTGATGGCCAGCTCCGACAGCGAGTTCAGCCGGGCCGCGTGGCGCAGCATCACCGCGTCCAGCCACCCCGTGCGCCGCCGCCGGCCGGTGTTGGTGCCGAACTCGTGGCCCCGCTCCACCAGCAGGTCGCCGGTGCCGTCGAACAGCTCGGTGGGGAACGGTCCCGCCCCGACCCGCGTGCTGTAGGCCTTGGCGATCCCGACCACGCGCTGGATGTGACGCGGCCCGACGCCCGCCCCCGTGCACGCGCCGCCGGCGACCGGGTTGGACGAGGTGACGAAGGGATAGGTGCCGTGGTCGAGGTCGAGGAACGTGGCCTGGGCGCCTTCCAGCAGCACGTGCTCGCCCGCCTCCAGGGCCTCGTGCACCAACGCGACGGTGTCGGCGATGTACGGCGCCAGCCGCGGGGCCAGCTCGCCCAGGTAGCGGTCGATGATGTCGTCGGCCGCCAGCGGGAGCCGATTGTAGACCCGGGTCAGCACCGCGTTCTTCTCCTTCAGGGCCACATCGAGCTTGGCCCGGAAGATCTTGGGGTCGAGCAGGTCCTGCACCCGCAGGCCCGTGCGCAGCGCCTTGTCGGCGTAGGTGGGGCCGATGCCCCGTCGCGTGGTGCCCAGCTTGTTACGCCCCAGGCGGCGCTCGGTGACGAAGTCGATCTCGACGTGGTACGGCAGGATGAGGTGGGCGTTGCCCGACACCTTGAGCCGGGAGCAGTCGATGCCGCCCCTCTCCAGCGTGTCGATCTCGTCGAGCAGCACGCCGGGCTCGACCACGACGCCGTTACCGATGACCGGCACGACGTGGTCGTACAGCACGCCCGAGGGCAGGAGCTGCAGCGCGAACCGGTGCTCGCCCACCACGATGGTGTGCCCGGCGTTGTGGCCGCCCTGGTAGCGCACCACCATCGCCGTCTCCTTGGCGAGCAGGTCGGTGAGCTTGCCCTTGCCCTCGTCGCCCCACTGCGTCCCCACCACGACGGTCGCCGGCACGACCGCCCAATCTACGACGGCCCCGCTCAGCCCGGCAGCGTGGCGGCCTGGCCGGGCACGATCTCGTACCGCCACTGGGCCTCGGCCAGGGTCAGCTCCTCGCGGGCGGGCACCGGCCGCTCCACCAGATAAGCCATGGGCCGGTAGGTCGCCGGGTCGAAGACCTCGAGGTCGAGCGCCCGGCAGTACCGCTCCAGCATGGCGCTGGTGAAGCGGTCGCGTTTGACCGGTGCCCGGTACGCCTCCACTTCCTCGAACCACTGCTCGGTGCCCACGGCCCGGAATCGCCAGCTGTGGGGCCGAGGGTCGAGGGCCGTCACGGAGACGCTGCGGACGTAGTTGAGCCAGCCCGTCGGCAACGGGCCGGTGAGCTCGAACTGCACGGCGCCCAGCCGCCCCGTCTCGACGCCGGGCAGGCCGTGGGTGTTGGGCACGACCCGCACCGCCAGCCCGCTGCCCGGCAGGGTGCGCGCCAGGTAGGCGACCGGGTGGAACACGTCGGAGGAGGGCAGGTGGCCGTCGAACAGGGCGCACCCCCACCGGGGCGAGTCGACCTCGACCACGAGGAGGCGGGGCACGGCGCCGACGGTGAGCGGTTCGAGCCGGGTCAGGGCGGCCGGCAGGGCCTCGGGCACCGGGTGCACGGCGACGCCGGCGTGGAAGCGCGACCACCACTCGCGTACCCAGCCGGCGACCTCGGCCGCCGGCCGGTCGAGGAAGCCGATGGCCGACGTGATGGGCGCCAACCGCTCGTCGAGCAGCGTCCTCACGGACCTCCTGCGGGTACCGGCGCCGCCCCCCGCGGCACCTCGTGGACCTCGATGATGGCGTTCGGGTCCTGGGCCTGCACACGCGCCACGCGGTCGGCCAGGCTGGACGCCGGCTGGCCGGGTTCGGTGAAGAACTCGACGTGGCGTTGGCCTCCGGCGTCGGTGTACTGCAGGTGCGGGCGGTTGAGGCCCACCGGGTTGCCGCTGGCGTCGACCTGGCGGGAGCCGGTGGTGATGTCGGTGTTGGGGCCGGCCTGCACCTGGCTGACGCGGTCGTTCAGGGCATTGCTCCGCTCGGTGTTGGTGAACGGCGGGCGCCCGCCCACGGGCTCGGGCGCCGCCGGGGGCGTGGGCGGCCGCCCGCTGGGCGGCGGACCGGCGTCGGGGTCGGGCCCGTTCGGGTGGGGTGCAGGGGCCGGGTCGGTGTTCCCGGCGGGCGTGGGATTGCCACCGGTGGGTGGCGTATCAGGCGCGCCCGTCCGGAGTCGCCTGATGACCGGGCTGGTGCCGCCGGCGACGGTGTTGATGACGATGTTCTCCATGTCGAAGCTGCCATCGGCGCCCGGCGCGCCCGGGATCACGTCGTAGGCCTCCTCGGCCGCGCTGGGCGCGCCGGCACCGGCCCCCTCGACCGCCATGACCTGCCAGAGCGGGCGAGTGGTGCCCGCCATCACACTGCCGACCCCCGCCCCCACGCCGGCACCGAGGGCGCCGAACGCCCCCGCCTTGAGGATCCGGGCGGGATCGAAGCCCATCCCGTTCTCGGCCTGGTCGATGAGCTCGGGCAGCGCGCCGGCGGCGAAGCCGGCGGCCAGCAGCACGGGCAGGCCCACGCCACTGGCCGCCAGCACCGCCATCCCGACGGCCGCCCCGACCAGGGCGATGTGGCCCCACTGCCACCCCGTGTCGGCTTGGCGGTAGCGGTCGTAGTCCTCGAAGCTCACCGGCGCCAGCCCCAGCGGGTCGACGTGGCCGATGGGGTCGTTGCCCGCGTAGTGGTAGGGGTTGGCGGCCCAGGGGTTGCCGGGGCGGCCGGGCCGCGGGTCCTGGGAGAGGAACTGCCGGGTGCCCGGGTCGTAGGGCCGGTTGCGCAGCCACACCCGCCCCGCCACCGTCACCTCCCCGGCGAAGCCGACCCGGGGCCCGGCGCCGCTGGCGGGCGCGGCTCCCCACGGGTCGCCGGCGTCACTCGCCCCGGGGGTGCCCCGCCAGTCGGTCGCCCACCAGTGGACGTCGGTGTGATCGGACTCGCCCAGCACCAGGTGGTCGCACACCACGACGGCGCGCTCGCCGACGGCGACCAGCTCGGGCACATCGGTGGTGGGGTCCCAACGCAGCCGCGTGTGGTCGACGGCCACCAGCGACCCGAAGGCGTCCACGTCGAGCACGTGGCGCTGGCCCGAGCGTTCGAAGCCCACGAGCCGTCCGAGGCCGTCCCAGTGGTAGCGCGTCTCGACCCCGTCCTCGCCCCGCTCGGACGTGCGCTGGCCCACCTCGTCGTAGCGGTACGACACGACGCCCTGGGCGCTCTCGATGCGCACCAGTTGGTGGGCGTCGTCGTACAGGAAGGCGCGCCGGCCGTGCGGCCCCGCCTCGTGCACGAGACGGCCGGCGGCGTCGTAGGTGAACGACCAGTGGCCGTCGGGCCCGTGGGCGGCGACGAGCTGGCCGGCGGCGTCATAGGCGTACGTGCGGTGGTCGTCACCCGTGCGGGTCGCCACGACCCGGCCGGCGCCGTCGCGCTCGAGGGTGGTGACGGTGAGGTGCGGCCCGACGCGCTCGAGGCGGCGGACAAGGTGGCCGGCGTCGTCGTAGGCGAAGCGCCGTTCGAGGCCCGCCCCCACGATGGCCACCAGCCGCCCGTCCTCGTCCCGGTGGAGGCGCAGCCCGCCGTACCCGTCGCCCTGCTGGCCGCTGAGGCGCCCGGCGCGGTCACGGTGGTAGCGCACGGCGTGCCCACCACCGTGGCGGCCGACCACCAGGCCGTCACCGTCGAGGTCCCAGCGCAGTTCGCCGTCACCGCTGTCGAGGGCCCGCAGCCGTCCCCCGCGCGACCACGACAGCAGGTGGGTGCGGTTGGGCCCGGGCTCGTGCACGACCACGGGGCGGCCGCACCGGTCGAGCTGGCGGACGATGACGTCGCGCCCGTCCACGCGGGTGTCGGTGACCCGCCCGCGGGCATCCAGGCGGTACTCCACCCGCTGGCCGGTGGGCAGGTCACGTCCGACGATGCGCCCGGCGGCGTCGCGGCGCAGCGACGTCGTCCGCCCCAGCTGGTCGGTGAAGGCGAGAGGCCGGCGCCGTTCGTCGTAGCGGGTGGTGACGCTGAGGCCCAGGGCGTCGGTGACGCGCGTGCACACGTTGCGCTCGTCCCATTCGAGGGTCGTCACCCCGCCCAGGGGGTCGATCGCGGTCACCAGGTTCCCGGCGCCGTCGTAGCGGAAGCGCGTGGTCGCGCCCAGCGGGTCGGTGCGGCTGGTGACCCGACCGTCGTGGTCGTAGGTGAAGCGCCACCCGAAGCCGCCGTCGTCGAGGGCGACCACCCGGCCGAGCAGGTCGCGCTGGAAGCGCCGGGGCCGGCCCGACGGGCGGACGATCTCGACCAGACGCCCGCAGGGGTCGTAGGCCAGCGTCGTGCGCGCGCCGGTGGCGTCGGTGGAGGCGACGAGGCGACCGGCGGCGTCGTACTCGAACACCTCGCCCCGGCCCTCGGTCGTGCGCACCTCGAGCAGGCGCCCGGCCCGGCTGTAGCGGCGGCGGAGCCCGACGAGGTCGGCGTCGTCCGCCGCTACCAGCCGCCCGCAGCCGTCGTAGCCGTAGGTGGTGACGCCGCCCTCGGCGTCGATGAGGGCCTCGACCCGCCCGACGGCGTCGCGCACGCTGCGGGTGGTGGCGCCGGTGGGATCGGTCACCTCGGCGAGCCGCCCGATGGGGTCGTAGCGGTAGCGGGTGACGTGGCCGTTGGGGTCGGTGCGGCTGGTGAGACGGCCCCGCCGATCGTGGTCGAGCAGCCAGGCGGCGCCGGCCGGATCGCTGACCGAGGTGACCAGCCCCATGACGTCGTAGCCGAAGTCCCACTTGCGCCCGTCGGGGGTCACGAGCGTCCGGACCCGCTCCCAGGTGTCGTGCTCGAGGTGGAAGCGGCGGCCCAGCGCATCGACCAGGTCCTCCTCGGCGCCGTGGCTGCCGTACTGGATGGCCAGCGCCGTGCGCCCGTCGGGATCGGTGATGCGCGCCGGGCGACCGCCGGGCGTCCAGTCGAGGCGCCAGGTCTGACCCGTCGGTGCGTGCAGGGCGAGCAAGCGGCCGGCGCCGTCGTGCTCGAAGCCGAAGCGCGCCCCGTCGGGCAGCGTGATCTCCGTCGGGGCGCCGGTGACATGGGGCCGGATGGTCGTGCGGTGGCCGAGGCCGTCTTCCAGGGCGACCACGTTGCCGTCGGCGTCGTACTCGGCGCTCACGCGCACACCATCGGCGTCGGTCAACGAGTGGACGAGGCCGTCGCGCACGTCGAGGCTCACCTCCCACCCCTCCGGGGCGGAGAGGCGAGCCGGGAACGGGCTGTCGTCGCGGTACTCGAGGGCGAACCACGAGCCGTCGGCGCGCTCGTAGCGCACGACGCGGTCCAGCTCGTCACGCTCGAACCGTTGAACCGCCCCCTCGGAGGTACGGGCCTGCAGCACCCGGCCCTCGTCGTCGAACTCGTTGGCCACCTGGTAGCCGTCGAAGTCGGTCACGCTGACGCAGCGACCCTGGTCGTCGAAGCGGCGGGCGAGACGGTGGCCGTGGCCGTTGGTGAGCGAGACGAGGCGCCCGACGGCGTCGTGCTGCCACACCGAGGTGGTCGGGCCGCCGGCCTCACCGACGGCGGTGACGAGGCCGGGGCGGTAGGCGAGCTCGGTCTCGGCGCCGAACGGGGAGACCTGGCGTTGCACCCGGCCCTCGTCGTCGAAGGTGTTGTGGCACAGGCGCACGCCGTCGGCGTCGTGCACCTCGACGATGCGCCCGTGCTCGTCGGGCCGGTAGCGCACGACGCCCAGCGGGCGGTCGACTTGGACGAGGTCGCCGCGCTCGTCGTAGTGGTATCGGACCTCTCGTCCGCAGGACGAGTGCAGGGCGGTGACCCGGTCATCGACCCAGACCACGCGCAGGTGGCGCCCACTGTCGTGGCGCACCTCGATCAGACGGTCGTCGGCGTACCCGAACCGGGTGGTGCCGGTGTCGTGGCCCTCCACGGTCACCAGGCGCCCGGCGGCGTCGAACGCCCAGCGTTGCCCGGGATGGTCCGAGCTCCAGTCCCAGGCCAGGACGGCGCCCCCGTCGGCGGCGGGTTGCAGCGTGGCCGCGATCCAGGGGCTGCGTGACCACCCGCCGGTGCCGTCGCCGGCGGGCACGAAGTGCACGACCTGGCCGTCGGCGCCGTGGAAGGCGGCCCGGCCGTCGGCGTGGCGATGGAGGCCGGCCGCGGGCCAGGCCGCCCACCCGCGGCCGTGCGGGCCGGCGCGACCGGGCTGGGACGAGTACACCCGGCGCCACGCCAGCGCGGCCAGGCGCGGCGGCCACACCAGGTCGAGCTCGACCTCGACGAAGTGCCCCGTCGC
The DNA here is from genome assembly GCA_044871175.1 of Acidimicrobiales bacterium. Lineage (GTDB taxonomy): Bacteria > Actinomycetota > Acidimicrobiia > Acidimicrobiales > Ilumatobacteraceae > JBIOZN01. Next base: position 7,121 of record JBIOZN010000320.1, read on the forward strand.
CGTGCACACCGGGTCGTTGACGAACCCCGAGGTGCGGGGAACGGGGGTGATCTGGGGGTCGGTGATGGTGATGGGGGGCCGGTCGCTGGCCAACACGGACAGCAGGCCGCGGTCGCGGGCCTCCCGCTCGACCGCGGCCTCGATGTCGGCGGCGTTGGCGGTGACGATCCCCGGGCCGGCGGCGTCGTCGGCGTCCTCGAAGGCGTGTTCGACCATCTCGACGAAGTTCTCGTCGGCCGTCCAGGTGGCGCCGAGGGCGTCGAGCCCGCCCCCCTCGCCCGCCAGCGACGCGTTGGTGACCGGGTAGTGGTTGGGCGCGTTGACGAAGGTGGTGTAGGCCTGCTGGGCGTCGGCCAGATCGCTCTTGAGCTGCCGGGTGGCGTCGCGACCCTCGGTGAC
>JBIOZN010000321.1:0-9299 GCA_044871175.1 Acidimicrobiales bacterium
CCTCGGCGACGAGCTCGTCCGCTACCACCGCCACCGGGGGCTGCGGGCCTGCGCCCACGGCATCACGCTCGAGCTCGACTGGCCGAGCCACCCGGTGTTCCCGTCCTACGGGTACGTCGTGCGCCGCCGGGACCTGGACGCCCTGGTGGCCGCAGCTGCCGAGCGGGCCGGGGCGACGATCGTGCAGGGCTGTGAGGCGCTCACCCCCATCGTCGAGCACGGGTTCGTGCGGGGGGCGGTGGTGCGCCGGCGCGAGGCCCGGGGGCCCGAGGAGGTGCGGGCCCGTTACGTGGTGGTGGCCGACGGGGCCAACAGCCGCTTCGGCCGGGCGGTGGGCACGTTCCGCCAGCGGGACTACCCCCAGGGCATGGCCATCCGGGGCTACTACGAGAGCCCGATGCACGCCGACCCCTGGATCGAGTCGGCGCTCGACGTGCGCGACCGCAACGGCAACCACCTGCCCGGCTACGGGTGGATCTTCCCGGTGGGCGACGGCACGGTCAACGTCGGGGTCGGGCTGCTGTCGACGTTCCGGGACTGGAAAAGCGTCAACACGACCCACCTCATGCACGAGTTCGCCGCCACCGCGCCCGCCTACTGGGGCATCTCGCCCGAGACGGCCACGTGCGAGCCCACCGGGGGGCGGCTGCCCATGGGCGGGTCGGTGGGGCCCAAGGCGGGGCCCACGTACCTGGTGGTGGGCGACGCCGCCGGCACGGTGAACCCGTTCAACGGCGAGGGTATCGACTACGCCTACGAGACCGGGCGCATGGCCGCAGGGGTGCTGCACGAGGCGCTGGTGGAGCGCGACCCGTCGGTGTTGATCACCTACCCGAAGCTGCTCGATGCCGAGTACGGGCGGTACTTCAAGGTCGCCCGCCTGTTCGCCCATGTGATCGGGCGCCCGGCGTTGCTGCGCGAGCTCACCCGGGTGGGGATGCACAGCCGCACGCTCATGGAGTGGGTGCTGCGCATCATGGCCAACCTGTTGCGCCCCGACGAGATCGGCCCCGCCGAGGCGGCCTACCGCGCCGCCGCCGCCCTGGCCCGCCTCGCCCCCGCCGCCTGACCGCCCATTGGGTTTGCACCCTGAGCGCCCATAGTTGGCCGTCAGGGTGCAAACCGGGGTCAGCCGGCGGCTTCGGCGCCCGCTTCGGTGGCGGCCTCTCCGAACGCCTCCACGATGCGGTCGAGGACGGCGTCGTCGTGGGCGAGGCCGACGAAGGCGACCTCGAAGGCGCCCGGGGCCATGGCCACGCCGCGACGCAGCAGCGCGTGGAACAGGGCGGCGTAGCGGTCGGTGTCGGTGGTGCGGGCCGTGTCGTAGTCCACCGCCGGGGTGGCCGAGAGGTGGATCCCCAGGAGCGTGCCCACCACCGGCACGTGGGCGGCTATGCCGGCCGAGGCCAGCGCCTTGGTCAACCCGTCGGCCAGGCGGGCGACGGCCCGTTCGAGGGTGGCGTAGGCGTCGGGCTCGAGGCGGTCGAGGGCGGCCAGGCCGGCGGCCGTGGCCAGCGGGTTGCCTGAGAGCGTGCCCGCCTGGTACACGGGGCCGACGGGGGCGAGGGCGCCCATCAGCTCGGCTCGCCCGCCCACCGCGCCGATGGGCAGACCGCCGCCGATCACCTTGCCGAAGCAGGTGAGGTCGGGGGTGACGCCGTAGCGGGCCTGGGCGCCCCCGGGGCCGAGGCGGAAGCCGGTGATGACCTCGTCGAACACCAGCAGCGCGCCGGCCCGGTCGCACGCCGCCCGCAGGCCGTCGAGGAACCAGGGTTGGGGGGCGACCAGGCTCATGTTGGCGGCCACCGGCTCGACCATCACGCAGGCCACGTCGTCGCCCAGCTCGGGCACGGTGTTGTAGGGCACCACCAGGGTCTGGCTCACGGCCGCACCCGTGACCCCCACCGAGCCCGACAACCCCAGGGTGGCCACGCCCGAACCGCCGGCGGCCAGCAGGGCGTCGCTGTGGCCGTGGTAGTTGCCGGCAAACTTGACGACGACGGCCCGGCCGGTGATGCCCCGGGCCAGGCGCAGCGCCGTCATCGTGGCCTCCGTGCCCGAGTTGACCAGGCGCACCTGCTGGCAGCTCGGCACCCGCTCGGCGATGGCCTCGGCCAGCTTCATCTCCCGGGCGGTGGGGGCGCCGTAGCTGGTGCCGGCGGCGGCCGCCGCCGTGACGGCCTCGACCACGGCGGGATGGGCGTGGCCGAGGATGATGGCGCCGTAGCTCTGCACCAGGTCGAGGTACTCGGTGCCTTCGGCGTCCCACACCCGTGCGCCCTCGGCCCGGGCCACGAAGTAGGGCGTGCCGCCGACGGCCCGGAAGGCCCGCACCGGCGAGCTCACCCCGCCCGGGATGGAGCGCTGGGCCCGCTCGAACAGCCCGGCGTTGTCGGCGAGGCCGAGCCCTTGGCAGGTGACCGGGTGGCAGCCGGCCGCCGGGCAGGCCACCGGGTCGCAGTACGGGATGGTCACGAGTGCAGCGCCTCGGCCACCTCTCGGGCCAGGTAGGTGAGGATCACGTCGGCGCCCGCCCGCTTGATGGCGGTGAGGTGCTCGAGAGCCACGGCGGCGCCGTCGATCCAGCCGTTGGCGGCCGCCGCCTTGATCATCGAGTACTCGCCCGACACGTGGTAGGCGGCCACGGGCACCTCGACGGCGGCGCGCACGGCGGCGACGACGTCGAGGTAGGCCAGGGCGGGCTTCACCATCACGAGGTCGGCGCCCTGCTCGACGTCCTCGGCCACCTCGAGCAACGCCTCCCGCCGGTTGTGCCAGTCCTGCTGGTAGCCCTTGCGGTCGCCGCCGCCGGCGATGGTGACGTCGACGGCGTCGCGGAACGGGCCGTACAGCGCCGAGGCGTACTTGGCCGAGTAGGCGCAGATGGCGGTGGTGGTGAAGCCGGCGGCGTCGAGCCCCGCGCGGATGGCGCCCACCTGGCCGTCCATCATCCCGCTGGGGGCGGTGACGTGGGCGCCGGCGCGGGCCTGGGCGACGGCGGCGCGCACGTACCGCTCGACGGTGGTGTCGTTGTCGACGTCGCCGTCCGCGGTGAGGACGCCGCAGTGGCCGTGGTCGGTGTACTCGTCCAGGCAGTTGTCGGCCATGAGCACGAGGCGGTCGCCCACCTCGTTGCGCAGGTCCGCCAGCGCCAGTTGGACGATGCCATCGGGGTTCCACGCCTCGGACCCCTCGGCGTCTTTGCGCGCCGGAATGCCGAACAGGATGACGCCGGGAATCCCCAGCTCGGCCAGCTCGCGGACCTCTTTGCGCACGCTCTCGCGGGTGTGCTGCACGGTGCCGGGCAGCGACGGGATGGGAACAGGGGCGTCGATACCCTCGCGCACGAAGAGGGGGGCGACGAGGTCGTCGACGCCGATACGCGCCTCGGCCACCAGGCGGCGCAGGGCGGGGGTGCGGCGCAGGCGACGGGGCCGCCGGACCGGGAAGCTCACCCCGTGGATGCTATGGCCGGGCGGCTGGCGACGAGGTCGGCCAACCGGTCGAGATCGACGTCGGTGAGGTCGGGAACGACGAGGTCGGCGGCCGACACGTCGTGGCCGGCCGACATCCGCCCGGGCACGGCCACCACGAACAGGCCGGCGGCGACGGCGGAGGCCACGCCGGTGCTGGAGTCCTCGATGGCCACGCTGGCCGACGGACGGGCGCCCAGGCGGTGGCAGGCAGCGGCGTAGGGCTCGGGGTGGGGCTTGCCCCGGCTGACGTCGTCCACGGCCACCAGGGCCGAGAAGCGGTGGCCCAGCCCGAGGCGGTCGAGGTGCTGGGTGACCCAGCGCCGCGACGAGTTGGAGCACAGACCCATGGGGATGTCCCGCTCGGCGGCGGCGTCGAGCAGGGCCACGACGCCGGGGCGGGGCTCGAGGGCGGCGGTGAGCCGCACCTGGTGCCGGCGGCGGGCGGCGACGAGGGCGGCGTGGTCGAGCGGCGAGCCGACGGCGTGTTCGAGGGCGCCGATCCAGTCGGGCGAGGCGAGCGTGCCGACGACGGGCAGCCAGGCCTCCAGGGGGAGGTCGACACCGTGCTGGCAGAAGACGGCGCGCGCCGACTCGTATTCGATCGACTCGGTGTCGGCGATGGTGCCGTCGAAGTCCCACACCAGCGCGGCGAGCACGACGGGCGACGCTACCGGGGGAAGTGGCCCGTACGGGTGCCCTGCAAGGTGCCGTCGCGAGCGAGGTCGACCAGGGCGGCCACGAGCCCCTCGGTCGTGTGGGGCTCGGCGACGGCGGTGACGCTCAGGCCGCGGGCGCGAGCGGCGTCGGCGGTGACGGGGCCGATGGCGACCACGACGGGGGGCACGCCGGCGGGGCCGGCGGCCGCCACGTAGGCGTCGACGGTCGAGCCCGACGTGAACGTGATGGCGTCGGCCGCGCCGGCGGCGACCCGCAGCTCGGGGGCCGGCACCACGGGGACGGTTCGGTAGGCGACCACGGGCACGACCCGCCACCCGGCGGCGGCCAGGCGCTCGGCCAGCACGGGGCGAGCGGCCTCGGCCTGGGCGAGCACGATCGTCGTGCCGGAGGCGGCCGGACCGGAGGCGGCCGGGCCGGAGGCGGCCGGGCCGAGGGCGACGGCCAAGGCTTCGGCGAGGGCGGTGGCGGGCACGAGCGCGGGCTCGATGCCCTCGGCCCGCAGGGCGGCGGCGGTGGCCGGCCCGACGGCCGCGACCCGCACCCCGGGGGGCAGGCCGGCGCGGGCGACCGCGGCGGCGCCGTTGGCCGAGGTGACGGCCACCCAGTCGGGCGGGCCGAGGCGGGCGAGGGCGGCGGCCAGGGCGGCACCGTCGTCAGGGGGCGGGGCGGTGGCGATGACCGGAACCTCCACCACGGCGGCGCCGGCGGCCGTCAGCGCACCGACCAACCCGCCCGCCTGCTCGGCCGCCCGGGTCACCACCACCGTGCACCCCGCGAGGGGTCGGTCGGCGCCGACGCCCGGGCTCACGGCTCACTCTCGGCGCACCAGGAGCAGGTTGTGCTCTCCTGGTGCGCCGGGTGTTCCCGGTGCGCCGAGACGGGGACGGCGGGGGGCGGAGGCGGGGTCACCCGAGGAGGTCGCGGCACAGCTGGTCCCACGCCGAGGTGGTGCGGTGCACCGAGCCCACATCGATGCGCTCGTCGTTGCCGTGGAAGCGGGCCGAGAACTCCGAGAAGCTGACCTCGGGGCTGAGCATCCCGAACCCGTAGGCGGTGGCGCCGGCCTGGCGGAAGAACACGGCATCGGTGCCGCCGGCCGTGAGCCGGGGCAACAGCCGGGCCTCGGGCTGGAACCGCCGGGCGACCCGCTGCAAGGCGTCGTACAGCGGCGTGTCCACCGGCGACGACGTGGCGCCCCGCTGGTGGAAGCCCTCCACGCTCACCCGCTCGGCCAGCGGGCCGAGGGCGTCGGCCAGCAGGGCGTCGACATCGGCCGAGGTCTGGCCGGGCAGCGTGCGGATGTCGAGCTCGAGCACGACCTCGTCGGGGATGACGTTGGTCTTGGCCCCCCCGTCGACCACGTTGGGCGAGATGGTGGTGTGGGTGCAGGCGTGGGCGTAGCGCGCCGCACCGGGGTCGGTGGCCGCCAGCTGCTCGCAGCCCTCCCACACCCGGGCGGGGTCGAGCAGGGCCGCTCGCACCGGCCCAGGCACGTCGAGGCCGGCGACGTACGCCCGCCAGCTGTCGTCGACGTGGGCCGCCGGGCGGTAGGTCGCCAGCCGCCGCACGACCTCGGCCCCGGTCACCAGGGCGTTGTCCGACCCGAAGGGCATCGACCCGTGCCCCGGCGTCCCCCGCACTCGTAGCCGGCGCCAGTCAACCCCCTTCTCCCCCACGGTCACCACGACCTGGGGCCCCGCGGGGCCGGGCACCTGCCAGCCCCCCGACTCGGTGACGACGTAGTCGACGCCGACGGCATCGCGTTCGTGGGCGACCAGCCATTCGGCCCCGTGTTCACCCCCCGCCTCCTCGTCGGCCACGGCCAGATAGACAAGGGTGCCCCGCGGCCGCCACCCCGATGCCGCCAGCCGCCGGGTGGCCACGGCCATCGACGCCGTGAGGTAGAGCATGTCGAGGGCGCCGCGCCCCCACACCTCGCCGTCCACCAGCTCACCGCCGAAGGGGTCGCGAGACCAGCCCGCGGGCGACACGGGCACGACGTCGGTGTGGCCCATCAGGCACAGCGACGGGGCGGCCGGGTCGGAGCCCTCGATGCGGGCGACCAGCGAGCGCCGGCCGGGCGTGGGCTCGTAGGTCTGCAGGTCGAGGCCCGCACCTTCGAGGTAGCCCTCGAGCAGGTCGGCGGAGGCGGCCTCGTGGCCCGACTCGGGGCGGCCGTCGTTGACGCAGGCGTTGCGGATGAGCTGCTGCAACAGCTCGACGCTGTCGGCGGTGGCGGCGTCGTCGTCCGTGTCGGCGGAAGCCATCGCGGCAGGTTAGGGGCCTGCGGCGGCGGCCAGCGCCTCCACGGCCACTTCGGCGGCCCACGCCTCCGCCGTCGCTCGCGGCCCACGACGCCGGTCGTGCCACACCCGCGCCTCACTGGCGAGGAACGTCGCCAGCACCACCTGGTCGCCGTCCACCTCGGCGTAGGCGCCGACGGGCAGGTCACACCCGCCTCCCAACTGGGCGAGGAAGGCGCGCTCGGCGTCCACCGCCACCCGGGTGGCGGCGTCCTCGATCGGCGCCAGCCGGGCCCGGGTGGCGTCGTCGTCGGCCCGGCACTCGACGCCCAATGCGCCCTGGGCCACCTGGGGCACCAGCACGTCGACGTCCAGGACCTCGGCGGCTCGGTCGGCCACGCCCAGCCGCTGGAGCGCGGCCAGGGCCACCACGATGGCGCCCCCCTCGGGCACTTTGTCGAGCCTGCTCCCGATGTTGCCCCGCAGGTCGACGTAGGTGAGGTCGGGCCGGCGGGCCGCCAGCTGGGCCCGGCGCCGCACCGAGCCGGTGGCCACGGTGGCGCCCGGCGCCAGGTCGGCCAGGGCCCGCCCCACCAGGGCATCACGAGGATCACCCCGCGCCGGCACGGCCACCAGCGCCAGGCCGGCGGCCGTGGTGGAGGGTAGGTCCTTGGCCGAGTGGACGGCGATGTCGGCCCATCCCTCCAGCACCGCCTGTTCGACCTCCTTCACGAACACGCCCTGGCCGCCCAGGGTGTGAATGGGCTGGTCGCGGCGGCGGTCTCCCTCGGTGCGCACCACGACCAGCTCGACGGGCAACCCGGGGTCGGCGGCGCGCAGCAGGGCGGCGACGTACTCGGCCTGCCAGCGGGCCAGCGCCGAACCCCGCGTGGCGATCCGCAGCCCGCTACGCCGGTCCACGAAGGTGCCCCTAGGCAGGAATCTGCACCGTAGAGGTGCAAATCCCTGACACGAACGGCCGGGCGGGGACGGTCAACCCAGGTCGAACAGTTCGCGCGCGGCGTCGGCCAGGCGCTCGCCTCGCGGGCTGCCGGCGGCGTCCTTCAGCCGCACGGTGGGGTCGTGCAGCAGCTTGGCCACCAGCCCCCGGGTGAGGGCTTCCACCGCGGCCCGCTGGCGCCCGTCGAGACCGTCGAGGCGCGCCTTGAACCGGTCGAGCTCGGCCTGGCGCAACGCCTCGGCGCGCCCGTGCAGCTCGCCCACCAGTGGCGCCATGCTGTGGCTGGTGACGACGTCGGCGTAGCGGGCCACCTCGTCGGCGACGATGCGGCGCACCTGCGCCGTCTCGGCCGCCCGGCTCGCCTGCCCACGGGCGGCGAAGTCGCGGAGGTCGTCGAGGTCGTAGAGCGTGACGCCGGGGAGACGGCCGACGGCCGGATCGACGTTGCGGGGCACCGCAATGTCGACGATGAGCAGAGGCCGTTCGTGACGACGAGCGACGAGAGCACCGAGGGTGTCGGCGTCGAGCACGATGCCCGTGGCGCCCGTGGACGTGAGCACGACATCGGCGTCGGCGATGGCGGCGTCGACGGCCGACAGCGGGATGGCCCGCCCGCCCACGCGAGCCGCCAGCTCCTCGGCCCGGCCCACCGTGCGGTTGGCCACCAGCACCAGGGCGGGCCCGGCGCCGGCGAGCGCGACCGTCATCCCTTCGCCCATAGCGCCGGCGCCCACCACCAGGACCGTGCGTCCGGCCAGGCTGCCCACGGCGTCGGTGGCCAGCAGGACGGCGGCCTGGCTCACCGAGGACGTGTGGCGGCTGATGGCGGTCTCGGTGCGACTGCGCTTGCCGACCTCGACGGCGTGACGGAACAGCCCGTTGAGAAGGGCCCGGGTGTGGCCCTCGGTCTGGGCCCGCTCCCAGGCGGCGCGCACCTGGCCCAGGATCTCGGTCTCGCCCAGCACGGCCGAGTCGAGCCCGGCCGCCACCGAGAACAGGTGGGTGGCGGCCTCGGCGTCGTAGTAGGCGTAGAGGTGACTGCTCAGCTCGTCGGGCGCCAGATGGCCCAGGTCGCACAGGAAGTCACGCACGTCCTGGTAGACGCCATGGAAGCGCTCGGCGACGGCGTACACCTCGGTGCGGTTGCACGTGGACAGCACCACGACCTCCCGCACGTTGGGACGTACCGCCAGGTCGTGCAGCGCCTTGGGCAGGCCGTCGGGCCCCACCGTGAGGCGCTCGAGGAGCTCGATGGGAGCGCTGCGGTGGTTGAGGCCGATGACGACGACGGACACGCCTCACCACCTCCTCGTGTCGGCGCAGTCGGTCACCGTACGCCCGGCGGGCCGGGCCGGTTCACGCACTGGCCACCACCGGCTGATCGGCGAGGGGCGCCGGGCGCACGAGGGGCGCTCCCTGGCGGCGTTGTTCGTAGAAGCTGAGGATCTGCAGCTCGACGGCGAGGTCGACCTTGCGGATGGACACGCCCCGGGGGACGGCCACCAGCGTGGGGGCGAAGTTGAGGATCGACGTGACGCCGGCCGCCACCAACTGGTCGGCCACCTCCTGGGCGGCCGACGCGGGCGTCGTGATCACCCCGATGACCCCCTCCTGGCCGGCCACCACGGCCGGCAGGTCGTCGACGTGGTGGATGCGCGTGCCGTTGTAGTCGGTGCCCACCTTGGCCGGGTCGACGTCGACCAGGGCCATCACGGGAAAGCCCCGCTCGTCGAAGCCCCCGTAGTTCGCCAGGGCCTGGCCCAGCTTGCCCGCCCCGACGATGACGACCGGCCAGTTCTGGGTGAGGCCCAGCTCGCGGCTCATCTGGTAGAGCAGGTACTCGACGTCGTAGCCGACGCCGCGCGTGCCGTAGCTGCCCAGGTAGGACAGGTCCTTGCGCACCTTGGCGGCGTTCACGCCGGCCAGCTCGGCCAGGCGCTC
>JBIOZN010000322.1:0-14492 GCA_044871175.1 Acidimicrobiales bacterium
ACCTGCAGGACCTCGGTGCTCACGCCCTCGTCGCTGGCCGTCAGGGTGTAGGTGCCGGGCGTGCTGACGCCGCCGATGGAGAAGCGGCCCCGCGAAGCGGCGTCGGTGGAGGTCGTGGTGCTGAAGGTCAGGAGGCCGTCGGTGACGACGACGTCGACGCCGCCGCGGGGCCCGCCCGGGCCGACGACGACGCCGCCGAGGGCGCCCCTGGCCGGGTCGAGCGAGACGTCGAGGTCGACCGGCTGGCCGTCGTCGGTGGGTGTGATGACGTAGGACTTGGAGTCGAACCCGGGCTTGCCGAAGTGGACCTCGTAGGTCTGGTGCAGCGGCACGTCAGCGAACACCCACGCCCCGTCGCCGCCGGTGGCCACCGACGACACCGAGCTCGTCTGGCGCGCCGAGAGCGCGCCGAGAGGCGTGTAGCGCCCGTAGCGGGCGGGCCACAGCTTGGCCGCCTCACCGGGTCCGCCCACCACCGTGGCGGCGGCGGGGGCCGGCGCGCCCAGGGCGAGGGGGGCCAGCGTGACGGTGACGCCGTCGTCCTCACCGCTTTCGCCGGCGTGCACGGTGCCCCCGATGAGGGTGATCGTGGGCCGGGCGGCGCGATTGCCGGTGCCGGTGCCGCCGTCGGGGTCGCGGTCGTCGGGGATGCCGTCGCCGTCACGGTCGGCGTCGGGCTTGCCGTCACCGTCGAGGTCCTTGTCGGGCACGCCGTTGCGGTCGGCGTCCACGTCGGGGATGCCGTCACCGTCGAGGTCGCGATCGGGGATGCCGTCGCCGTTCACGTCGACGTCGGGGATCCCGTCACCGTCGAGGTCGACGCCGATCGTGTCGGGGATGCCGTCGCCGTTGACGTCGACCGGCTTGGCCGCCTCGGCGTTGTTGGCCTTGTCCCGGTTGGTCCACCACCACGCCCCCCAGCCCAGCAACCCGGCCCACAGGGCCAGGGCCGTGAGCACGGCGACCGCGCCCCGCAGGGGCCGGGGGATCAGGGGACGCTGGCGGAAGGTGGCGCTGGCGTAGCTGGGGGCCGAGCGGCTGCGGGCCACCACCGTGACGATGTGCTGCACCGTCTCGCCGAAGATGTTGCGGGGCCCGCGCACCTTGCCGCGCAGGCGGACCTCCTCGCCCGGGGCGACGACGACCCGTGGCCGGGCCAGGCGGACGCGCAGGCCGTGGCCCTCGCCGACCAGGTCGAGGTCGACCGGGCCGAGCTGGTGGTTGCGTACCACGACGGCGAAACGCCCCCGCCGCCGTCCCCGGATCGTGGACGGGACGATGGTCACGCCGACGTGGTCGAGGGTGCCGACCGCCAGGGTGAACCCGGCCAGGGCGGGCGCCTCGGTCGGGTCGTCCGAGCGGGCCTCGACGGCGACGGCGTGGCGGCCGGCGGCAAAGGCCAGGGGCACCGCGAGCACCACGTCGAGGTCGTCGGCCGCGGCCGGGGCCAGCGGGGCGACCGGTGCCGCCGCTTCCACCAGCGGCTCGTCCCAACCGACGACCCGCAGGCGGTAGCGGCGGGGGCCGGGGGCGTCGTTGGTGACGCGCACCCGCACCGCGACGCGCTCGCCGGGTGCGGCGGCGACGACGGGCGTCAGGACGTCGATCCTCACGGTCGCCCCCCGCCGATGACACTGTCGTCAGTTCGCGCCGTGGGGCAACGGCAAGTGACGACAGTTGCCTCGGGAGGCACGCCCCGCCCGCCCCTCACAAGCCCGGCCATCAGAAGATGTCCGCCAGGATGAAGTCGGGCACCTGGACGGGCAGGCTCGGCTGGGTCTGCACCACCTGGGAGTCGAGCGGGTCGGAGGCCGTCGGCGTGGCGTAGACGGCCACCACCAGGTTCTGGGGCGCGTCGAGACCGGTGAACTCGTACCGCCCGCCGGCCAGGTCGGACTCGGCCAGCGCGCCGGCGACGCCGCTGCCCCGGAACTCCTCGGCCTTGAACAGCCGCACGACCCCGGTGGTGAACGGCACCGGGAGGTCGCTGTCGGGGTCGCGCACGAACACGTTGCCGAACAGCGACGCCTGGACCTGGAGGCCGACGTCGAGGTCGGCCACCTGGGCGGCCGCCACGTTCACCAGCACCACCGAGGGCGACGTCCCCGTGCGGCTGGCCGTGAGCGTGTAGGTGCCCGGCGCCACGCCGGTGAACTCGAAGCGGCCCACCGGGCTGTCGGCGGTGGACAGCGTCCGGGTGTTGGTGCCGTCGGTGAGCGCCACGGTGGCCTGGGGCTGCGGCGCGCCGTCGACGTTGCGCACCACCCCGCGCACGGTGGCGGTGGCGGGCACGAGGGCGGCGTCGACCCCGCCCATGTCGGCCGTGCCGGTGCGCGGGTCGAGGGCCTCCAGCAGGGTCTGGTCCACCAGGCCCGCCCGGCTGAAGGTGACCGTGTACGAGCTCGGGGCGGGGAGGTCCTCGACGACGAAGGTACCCACGGCGCCCTGGCTGGCGGTGGTGGTGACCGTGCGCACGTCCTGGCCGGCGACGGTGACCGTGACCCCGCCGAGGGGGCCCGAGCCGGCCAGGCTCACCGTGCCCCGCAGGGAGCCGGTGGACGACGACAGGGTGACCACGACGTCGCCCACCTGCTGGTCGGCCCCCAGGGTGATGGTGCGCGCCTCGGCCACATAGCCGGCGCGCGCGAGCTCCACGCTGTAGATGCCGGGCGTGGCCAGCCCGCGCACGGCGAAGAAGCCGACGTCGCCCTGGGTGAGGCTCACCGTCGAGACGACCGTGCGGCCGTCGCTGGCCCGGGCGGTGACGGTGGCCCCGCCCAGGGGACCGGCGCTGGTCTGCACGCGGCCGCTCACGACGCCGGCGCCGCGGCGCAGCACGACGTCGATGTCGTCCACCACCTGGGCGGCCGCCAGCACGACGTCGCGCACCTCGGTGGCGTAGCCCTCCTTCTCGACCACCAGGCGGTAGACGGCCGGCGCGGGCACGGTGGGGAAGGCGAAGGTCCCGTCGGCCGACACGTCGATCTCGTCGACGGTGGCGTCGACCCCTTCCTCCACCGTGCTCGACGCCAGCAGGGTGGCGGTGGCCCCGGTGGGGTCCTCGACCTCGACCTTGCCCTGCACGGCGCCGGGGCGCCCGGCCACGCGCACCTCGTCGAGCGTGGGCGGCGGTTGCCCGGGCTCGAGGTTGATGGGCTCGGCGTCGGCGAAGGAGGGGGCATCGGGGTACCAGCCGGCGTCGAGACCGGCCCCTGACAGCTTCAGCTTGTAGGCGCCGGCGCCCAGGTTGCCGATGGCGAACGATCCGTCGGCGGCGGTGGCGGCAGTGGCCACGGGTACGGCCGAGTTGCCCGCCTCGAACAGCTCGGCGGTGGCGCCGGCGGCGGGGGCACCGGACGGGAACAGCGCCTTGCCGGCGAGCACCGCGGGGTTGACCGGCACCACTGCGCCGGCGGCCCCGCCCTGGTTGAGGGCGGCCAGGATCAGGTCCTGGTTGACGCTGGCCTGGTCGACGACCTTGTCGAAGGTGCGGCTGAGCACGATGGCGAACACCGCCGCCACCAGGGCCAGACCCATGAGCGACAGCACCCAGCGGCTGATGCGTGGCCGCTGCACGAACGTGCCCATGGCTTCCACCGGCTCGGGGGTGCGCACGCCGAAGGTGAGCACCCGCGGCTTGGGCTGGCCGAGCCACGGACGGCGGCGCTCGACGTGGGCGACGACGACGTCGCGCCGGCCGGGGGGCAAGGCCAAAGCCGCAGGGTCGAACGTGATGACGGCCTTGTCCTCGGGATCGATCGCCGTCGGCACCACGTCGAGGGTGGCGTTGCCCCCGTTGGCCACGACGAGGCCGAACTCGGCCCGGCGCCCGCCGGTGATGAGCACAGGGTCGACCTGCAGGGTGGCTCGCGGCCGGGCGAGCACGGCGACGCCGATCGACGCCAGGGCGAAGTCGGTGGCATCGTTCTCGGACTGCACGTGCACCGCCAGCACCCGGGGCCCGGCGGGGAAGTCGTCGGGCAGGGCGATGGTGACGGCCACCTCGTCGGTGGCCGCCGGGAACAGCGATAGGCGCGTCGGTTCGACCGTGATCCACTGGGGGTCGAGGCCGAACACGTGCACCCGGTAGGCGTCGATGGTGCTCGCCGTGTTGGTGATCGCCACCGTGAAGCGGGCGGCCTGGCCGACGGCGAGCTCGACGGTGGCGGGGCGGGCGGTGACGTGCATCGGCCTACGCGGGCAGGTCCACGTCGTAGACGGCGTCGGCACCCTCGGCCACGTTGACCAGCAGCACCTGCCTGAGGGCTGGGGTCCCCGGCACGGTGAACGTGATCGTGTAGCTGCCGGGGGCCACGTCGGCGAAGGAGTAGGCGCCCGCCGGGATGCTGGCGCTGGCGGTGGTGCGGGCGGCGCGCCCGTCGTCGAGGCTCACCGTGATGCCCTGCACGGGCGCGCCCCCCCGGCGCACGGTGCCCGAGAGGCGCGCCGTCGCCGGGCGCAGCACGGCGTCGATGCCGTCGGCGCGGCCCGGATCGGTGAAGCTCACCTGGCGGGTCTCCGACGACAGCCCGGCGCGGCTGAAGGTCACGCTGAAGGTGCCCGGGGTGGGCACGCCGGCGAACGAGTAGCGGCCCACGTCGCCGGTGGTGAGCGTCGTCGTGGTGGCCGTGTAGGTGCCGCGGGCGATGGTGACGGTGACGCCGCCGAGGGGGGCACCGTTGCCGTCGCGAGCCGTGCCCGTCACCGTGCCGGTGCCGCCCACCAAGGTGGCCGTCACGGCCTGGCGGTTCTCCCCGGCGGCCAGGTCGAGGGCGACCGTCGGGCTGCTGAAACCGGGCCGGGTGAACGTCAGCACGTACGTGCGCGGGGTCTCCAGGCGGTCGACCACGAAGGTGCCCGGGTTGCCGACCGTGGGCGTCTTGGTCTCGACCTCGAAGTCACCGGCGCGCACCGCCACGGTGACGTCGCCCAGGGGATTGCCGGCGGCGTCGGTGACGCGCCCGGAGATGCTGCCGCGCGCGGCGACGAGGGTGATGGTGTTGAGCACCCGGGTCTCGCCCCCGGCCAGGGTGGCCTCCAGGTCCTGGGCCTCGAAGCCCGGGCTCTCGACCCGGATGCCGTAGGTGGCCGGTGTGGCCAGGCCGCCGAGGGCGAGCTCGCCCGCGGTCTGTACCACCGTCGGCGGCGGCAGCGGCGCGGCCGCCGTGACCCCCTGGCCGGGCTCGGGCCGTTGGGTGACGGTGACGGTGAACGTGGGCGGGGTGGCCGCCGCATCGGACACGGTGATGGTGGCCAGCAGCGCGCCCGGTTGGCCCACCATCGGCACCGGCCCGGTGGCCAGGGGCGCCTGGGGCTGCACGTCCAAGGCCTCGGCCTCCTCGGGGGTGGCCGCTCCCGGGTACCACACCGGGTCGAACCCGTCGGCGCTGAGGCGCATCTTGTAGGTGCCCGGCAGCAGGCTGGCCAAGGCGTACGAGCCGTCCTCGTCGGTGGCGGCCGAGGCGCTCAGCTTGAGCGTGCCGTCGGGCAGGACCCGGTAGGCCTCGATGGTGATGCGGGCCAGGCCCTCGCCCGTGGTGCCGGCGGCGATGCGGCCCTCGACGCTGCCGGCCACGTCGGTGAGCTGCACGTCGCGGGTCCCACCGGTGTTGAAGTTGTCGGCCACCGCCTTGGTGGGATCGGGCTGGCGGCCGAGCAGGTCGACGACGAGCAGGAAGATGGTGGCCCAGAGGGCGACGATGCCGGCCAGGATCAAGGCGGTGAGCACGCCGCGCGCAACGCGCGGCTTCTGGTTGAAGGTGGCCACCTCCTGAAACTCGACCGGGGGCGCGGCGGCGGTGACGGTGATCGAACGGGCCACCGTCTGGCCGAACCAGGGGCGCGGCCCCTTGGCCCGCACGAGCACCCGCGCCGTGTGGCCCACGGGCACGGCCACGCTGCCCGCCTGCACGTCGCAGGCCAGCACCCGGGTGGGGTCGACGGCGGCCAGGGCCAGCTCGAGGGGGCAGTTCCCGAGGTTGTCGATCAGGGCCTCGAGCTCGGCCGTGCGGCCGCCGGTGACCAGGCTGGGCCGGAGCCGCAGCGACCCGGCCGGGGCCGGGGCCACGGTGAGCCAGGTCTCGTGGACGGTCTGGCGGGTCGGGTCGACGAGGGAGACGACCCGCAGGATCACCAGGTACTCCCCCGCCGGGCAGTTCCGGGGCAGGTCGACCCGCACGGTGAAGGTGGCGCTGTCCTCGGGGAACAGGCTTAGCACCGGCACGGGCAGGTGCACCCACGCCGGGTCGAGCCCTTCGACCACCACCGTGACCCCGTCGATCACCTCGGTGGTGTTGGCCACGTGCACCTCGAGGAACGTGGTGTCGCCTGGCGTGACCTGGACCTGCGGGGTGCGCAGCTCGGTGCGCATCAGCCCACCACGACCCCACCGACGTCGGGCACCACGACCGTGCGGGGTGGGTCGGTGTCGATCACCACCTCGTCACCGGGCTGGGCGGCGATCAGGAAGCGGCCGGCGAGGTTCACCGTGGTCTTGCCGTGGGGCGAGCGCACCACCGCGCCCACGGCGGCCGCGTCCCGCACCTCGCCCGCGACCCGCCGTTGGGTGGAGGCCCGACGATGGCCGTCGGCGCCCGGGCGGCGCTCGGCCACGGTGAGCTCGACACCGGTGACCGGCGGGCCTGTCGGCGTCACCACGCCGACGTCGACCGGCGCCACGACGGTGAGGCCGATGCCCGGTTTGAGCTGGCCGTCCAGGGCCTGGAACACCTCGAGGTTGCGGTCGCTGCGGCGGGGCATGCTGAGCGTGAGCGGCGTCAGCGGCTGCAGGGGCTCGGCGACGAAGGCGGGCGGGATCTCTTGATGGGCGAGCGCGGCGCGCAGCAGGCCCGACAGCAGCGCCCGCTCGTCGCCGTGGTCCGACGTCCAGGCCGTGAGCAGGTACTGGAGCTCGACGCGCGGGAGGGGCATGCGGCGGACCTTGACGCCGTCGCGTTCGATGGTCTCCACCCCGGCGCGGGCCGCGTCGCTGCTGCGGGTGATGTCCCACAGGAACACGTTGACGGTGGGACGGTTGAGCTTGGCGCTCCACTGGCGCTCGGGCGGCTCGAAGGCGACGTCGACCGCCTGGGCGTCAAGGGGAACGGTGGCGCGCAGGAAGGCCTCGAGGCTCTCGTCGAGGGCGTCGAGCACTGCAGCTGCCCCTCAGTTGCCCCTACCGCACAGCCGCAGCATCGGCTGCCCCCCTCCTCCGGGCGGCGAACTGTACTCCTCGTGTCCGGACGATGACGGAGGGAGTACCGTCCCGCCCCGTGCCCCGACGGGCCGACGCGTTGGCCGCGCTCACGGTGCTGCTCGGGGTCCTCGTCGTGGGCGTCGTGGGCGGGTGCAGCGACGACGACGACCAGGGCGCGGCCGGCGAGCCGGTGCTCGATGTGGGCGCCCGGCCACCGGGCACGTGCCTACGGATCGAGGAGGACCTGCCCCCCGAGGTCACCACCCTGCCCGTGGTGGGCTGCGACGAGCCCCACACCCACGAGATCTACGCCGTCGTGTCCGACAAGGAATCGGACACGTTCCCGGGCATGGACCAGCTCGGCGCCTTCGCCGAGCGGGAGTGCATCCGCGCCTTCGAGCCCTATGTCGGCATCAGCCCGTTCGACTCCTCGCTGTCGTTCTCCTGGCTCGTGCCCAGCCTCGACAGCTGGAACGACCACGACGACCGCGACGTGCTGTGCGTGCTCGCCGCCCAGGACGGCCAGCCGCTCACCCGGTCGATGCGCGGCGCCCGCCTGTAGGTCTCTGCGGGCGCACGGGCCGCCGGCGGAGGAAGTCTCGGCGCGATTTCCGCCATATGTGGCGGCGCTCGCGCCGAGACGCCGGCCGCGTGGGCCTCAGGCGTCGTCGCGGCGAGCGACGACCGCGTGGTAGGGCCCGAAGTCCCCGGCCTTCCGGAGGCGGCCCAGCTTCTGGTACTCCCGGCCCACGCCGCGCACCAGGCTGGCCATGGTGATGGGCGTGCCCTCGGCGGCGGCGATGAAGGCCCCCTGCAGGGCGGCGTTGCGGATGGCACCGCCCGTGAGGGGGAACTGGCGGGCCAGGAAGTCGAGGTCGACGTCGTCGGCCAAGGGCGCGGCGGCCGGGAGGTTGTGCTGCCAGATGGCACGGCGCTCGGGCTCCTCGGGAAGCGAGAACTCGATCCGGACCTGGATGCGGCGCAGGAAGGCCTCGTCGATGTTCTTCTCGAAGTTCGTCGCCAGCACGACCACACCGTCGTGGGTCTCGAGTCGTTGCAAGAGGTACGACACCTCGATGTTGGCGTACCGGTCGCGGGCGTCGGTGACCTCCGAGCGCTTGCCGAACAGGGCATCGGCCTCGTCGAAGAACAGCACCACGTTGCCGGCGCTGGCCGCCTCGAACACCTGCTCGAGGTTCTTCTCGGTCTCGCCGATGTACTTGCTCACGACCGACGACAGGTCGAGCTTGAACAGATCGAGGCCGAGCGCACCGGCGACGATCTCGGCGGCCAGGGTCTTGCCCGTACCCGACGGTCCCGAGAACAGCGCCACCACGCCGCGGGACGGCACCGCCCGGAAGCCCCACTCGTCGTAGACGGTGGCGGCGTGCCGGTAGCGCGCCGCCAGCTCGTGCAGCTGGGCCAGCCGTTCGGGGACGAGCACGATGTCGTCCCAGGTGCGACTGGGGCGCACCCGCCGGGCCAGGTGCTCGAGGGGACCGCTCATGAGGCGCCGCACGGCGGCGTCGACGTCACCGCCCAACCCGGCGGCGGCGCGCCCCACCAACGTCACCTGCTCGGCGCTCAGCCGATGGGCGCGGGTGATGTCGGCGGGCAGGGCGCGGCCGAAGGCTTCCTTCCACTCCGCCTCGGTCGCCGTCGCGTCGTCGACGCGGAGCTCGGTCCACGGGCGCGCCGGCAGCTGGGCGAGGGGCAGCTCACGTCGCGACGACAGCGCCCACGCGAGGTGCGGCGTGCGCTCGATCCACGGTCGCGCCGGCGCCGGTAGGCCGTCGTCGAGTTCGAGGATCACCCCGGCGCCGCCGACGGTGGCCTCCCTCACGATCGCCCGCCAACCGCGCTCGTCCTCGGGAACGGGCGTGACCAGGAAGGACGCTCCGGCGGTGCGAGCGATGGCGAGGGCCCGGCGGCGCACACGGTCGGGGCCGCTGACGACGACGAAGCCCTCGCCGCGGGGGTCGTCGCCGGCGGTGCGGGCGGCGCCCGTCGGCAGGTCGGGGTCAGGGGCGAGGTCGCCGGCGAGGGCCCACACGACGGCGGGCGCCACCACCACTGGGTGTTGGCCCCACGGGCCCTCGTCCACCACGTCGACGAGGGCCGAGCGCCGCAGGCCGGACTCGGGGCCGAGCACACGTGGGCCGGGATGGTCGGGCCCGAACAGCCGCCCGATGGTGTGCAGCACGAGCCGGGTGGCGCCGGGGTCGTCCTGGGCCCAGGCGACGACGCGCTGGCGGTCGGGGTGGAGCTCGATGGCGGCCGCCACCGCCAGCAGCTCGGCCTCGGAAGGGGTCAGGGCGGCGTTGGCGGCCAGGGCGGCGAAATCCCCGTCGCCGGTGAGCGCCGTGGCGAAACGTTGGCGGGCCGCGGCGAGGACGGGATCGAGCTCGGCCCTGACCTCGGCGAGGGTGGTGGCGGGACGGTCGCTCGACGCCGGCGCCGGCGGACCGCCCGGTTGGCTCGTCGGAGACGTCGCCGCCGCCCGGTGCAGGGCCGCCAGCCGCTGCAGGGCGACGTCGGCCAGCTCGAGCCACGCGACGCCCCCGCCCTCCCGGGGCCGAGGGGACGAGCGGGCCATGAGCGAGCCAGTCAACCAGTTCTGGCGATCGCACGACGCCGACCCCCGCCGCGCCCACCCCGGCGCAGCCACGATCGCCGTCGTACACTCGGGCGCCGATGGGCCTTCCCGTGCTGGCCGGCGCCCAGATCATGTGCAGCTTCGGTCTGGCGCCGTCCTCGCTGATGGTGCTGCCCGACAAGCGGGTGCTGGCCGAGAACCGGCCAGTGGCGACGATCCTGGACAACAAGCCGTTCGTCAACATCCTGCCGTTCGGCTTGTGCACCAGTCTGGCCAATCCGATCACCGCCGCCCAGACGGCGGCGGCCCTCGGAGTGCTGACCCCGGGCACGTGCACCCCCGTCATGCCCGCACCCTGGGTGCCGGGCTCTCCCACCGTGCTGGTGGGCAACCAGCCAGTACTGACCCAACCCTCGATGTGCATGTGCGCCTACGGCGGCGTGGTCACCGTCACGATGCCCGGCGCCACGCGCGAGACGGCGCCGTAGTCGCCCGCTGACCGAGCGCGCGCGATCCAGCGCACGCTCGGTGGGACCCCTGGTACAGTCCGCCGCCTCGCTCCGGATGGGCACGGAGCCGACCCGGGAGGGGGGAACAGTGGCTTCGACTTACCTGACACCAGGTGTCTATGTCGAAGAGGTGCCTTCGGGCATCGCGACGCTCACCGCCGGAGCCACTGCGGTGGCGGCCTTCGTAGGCTTCACTGCCAGGGCACCGAAGGACGATCCAACCGATCCCGAGGGATTGAAGCCGCGGCTCGTCACCAATTGGATGCAGTTCGAAGAGCTTTATGGCGGATTTACCCCCGGCGCAATGCTCGCTCACTCCGTCTACGGCTACTTCCTCAACGGCGGCAGCATGGCCTACATCGTGCGCATTCCGCACACGGCTCCGGCCGAGGAGCCCGGCGTGCTCGCCCTGCCTTCGGCCGACCGCACCCTCGGCCCGGCCGTGGAGTTCACCACCGTCGAGCCCAATGCCGACGTGTCGGTGGCGATCACGCCCGAGCCCCCGGCCGAGGACGGCGACGAGGAGGGCCCCCCGCAGTTCCGAGTCGACGTGGTCGAGAACGGCAAGCCGGTGGAGAGCTTTCCCGGCGTCACCCTCGCCGCGGGCAAGCGCAACGTCGAGACGGTGGTGAACGCCGAGTCCAGCCGGGTGAAGGTGGCCACCAAGATCGACACCAAGAAGCTGGCCGAGGACCTGGCGTCGATTCCGGCCGGCACCTACCCGATCGAGCCGGCGCCGGCGACACCGGTCGCCGTGCCCGGGCGGGCCTTCGCCGGTTCCGAATCGGCGCGCACCGGCATCAACGGGCTGGTCATCGCCGACGACGTCACCATGGTCATGGTTCCCGACCTCGTCACCGCCGCCCGTCAGGACGACGGCTCGGTCGACCTCAACCTCTGGAAGACCGTGCAGCTCGCCCTCATCAACCACTGCGAGGCGCAGTCGAACCGAGTCGCCGTGCTCGACGCCCCACCCGGGCTGTCACCGCAGAAGATGAAGGAGTGGCGCGCCGACGTAGCCATGTTCGACTCGGCCTTCGCCACGCTGTACTACCCCTGGATCAAGGTGGCCAACCCGGTGCCCACCAACGGCGACACCGAAATACTCGTGCCGCCATCGGGGCACATGGCCGGCATCTGGGCGCGCACCGACGACACGCGGGGCGTGTGGAAGGCACCGGCGAACGAAGTCGTGCGCGGCGCCCTCGATGTCGAGAAGGTCATAACCAAGGCCGAACAGGGCATTCTCAACCCGATCGGCGTCAACTGCATCCGCCCCTTCGGCACTCGTGGCATCCGCGTCTGGGGCGCTAGGACGCTGTCCTCGGACACAGATTGGACCTACATCAACGTCCGTCGACTCTTCAACATGGTCGAGAGCACGATCATGGACGGCACGCAGTTCGCCGTGTTCGAGCCCAACGACATGAAGTTGTGGGAGGGTTTGAAGCGCACGGTGAGTGCTTTCCTGCGGGGGCTGTGGCGCGACGGCGCCCTGTTCGGAGCGACGGCCGAGGAGGCGTTCTACGTCAAGTGCGACGCCGAGACGAACCCACCCGAGTCCATCGACCAGGGCAAGGTCGTCGTCGAGGTCGGCATCGCCCCGGTGAAGCCGGCCGAGTTCATCATCTTCCGTATCACCCAGATCAAGGAGACCTCGGGCTGAGGCCCGCTGACTCACCGAAGGGAGGCGCATCATGCCGGTCAAAGCCACCGGGCCCGCCGAGGACATCCTGTTCATCGGGTCGTGGTTCTCCATCGAGATCGACGGCCACGTCAGCGACCCCGCCAAGGGCTACTTCACCGAGGCGTCGGGCCTGGCCGTGGAGATGGAAGTCGTCGAGTGGACCGACAGCTCCAAGGACACCCGCTCGCGCAAGCGCCCGGGCACGGCGAAGTACGGCGACATCACGCTCAAGCGCCCCTTGAGCCCGGACAAGACGTTCTGGACATGGGCCAAGTCGATACGCGACGGCGGCAAGGACTTCCGCGCCGCGGGATCGATCGTCATGTTCGACATCGCCGGCACCGAGGTCAGCCGGTGGGAGTTCGATGCCGCCTGGCCGTCGAAGTGGTCGGCATCCGACCTCGACGTGGGCACCGACGACGTGATGACCGAGGAGGTCACCCTCGCCGTCGAGATGTTGAGCCGGGTGAAGTAGAGGAGCGCGGATGTCCGACGCCACGCAGCACGACATCAGCTTCCAGGGGGCGTTCTTCGCCCTCGAGATCGACAGCCTCACGATTGCCTGGTTCACCGCCTGCTCGGGGCTCAGCATCGAGTTCGACGTCGCGACCCAGAAGAGCGGCAACGGCTCCACCGTGCAAGAGCGCAAGATCCCCGGGCGGCCGAAATACTCCGAGGTCGTCCTCAAGCGCGGGTTCACGAGCGACAAGGCGCTGCACGACTGGTTCGACACGGTCGTCAAGTCCAAGGACGCGACGCCGTACAAGACGGCCTCGGTCGTCATATATGACCGGCAGCAGAAGGAGGCGGCCCGCTTCAACCTCGAGCAGTGCTGGCCGTCGAAGCTCACCGTCTCCGACCTCAACGCCTCCAGTGACGACGTGATGGTGGAAGAGCTCACCATTCAGCACGAGTTCCTCGACTGGGTCTGAGGCGGCACGATGGCCGGGCTGCAGACCGAGTACGCCTTCACGTTGCCGAAGGGCTACATCGACCGTGACGGGGTCTTGCACCGGCAGGGCACCATGCGCCTGGCGACGGCTCGCGACGAGATGGAGCCGTTGCGGGACGCCCGCATCAACAGCGTCGACGACCCGTATCTGACGATCCTGGTGCTGGCGCGCGTCATCACCGAGTTGGGTGACGTGCGCCAGATCACCCCGGCGGTGATCGAGGGACTCTTCGCCGCCGACCTTGCCTTCCTGCAAGACCTCTACGGCATCATCAACTTCGGTGATCCCGCCGACGTCGAAGTGCTGCAGCAGGCGGCCACGGGGACGAGCGCGCTCGGGTCGCCCGCGTCCTCGGTCGCAGCCCTCGGTTCCGACGCCGCGGGCGCCGAGGGCACGATGCCCGCCGCCGCGGCCAGCAACGGCCCTGACGATCCGGCCGCCGGCGACCCGGAGGCGCCGTTCCGGCGTCGCGACCGGATCGAAGAGGTGCGCAGCGTCGCCGAGCGCTGAGCCATGAAGCGCTACCCCGAGGCCGCGCTCTGGGACGAGATCGCCTACCTCGCCTATCACCTGCACTGGGACCTCGACGCCCTGCTCGACCTGGAGCACTCTGACCGGGCCCGGCTCATCCGCTCGGTGGCCCAGCTCAACGAGCGAGCGTGGGAGGCGCTCCGCGATGGTCGATGACACCTTCGAGAACGAGCGCATCACCGCCGCCACGTTCTTGTTCGAAGTCGACGGAGTCGAGATCGGCCGCTTCAGCGAGGTGTCCGGTTTGCAGGTGGAAGTCGGAGTCGAGGAGGTCGAGGAGGGCGGGGAGAACAGCTTCGTGCATAAGTTGCCGAGCCGTATGACCTGGCCCCATATCACGTTGAAGCGTGGGATCACCCAGAACGATTCGTTGCTGACGTGGCTCAACAAGAGCTCGGGCGAGCAGTTTGCCGCCGCCGGGAACAAGCTCACTCGCTCGACAGCAGCCATCACACTCCTCGGCGCAGGAGGCGCGCGCCTGCGGGCATGGGAGTTCATTGGGGCCTTTCCCGTGAAGTGGAAGGGCCCGGATTTCGCCATGACCTCCACCGACATGGCCGTCGAGGAGCTGGAGATCGCCCACCACGGGTTCCGGGCCAAGGATCTCGGCTAGCCATGTTCGGATCCGAGCTCGCCCACCGTGTGCGCCTGCGGCGGGCGCCGGCGCCGCTGTCGGCGGGGTGGCGCGTCGGCCCCCTGCCCGGGCAGGTGGCGCGCTCGTCGCGCCGCTTCGCCCAGCTCGTCGGCCTGTCGCACTGGAACCGCCAGCGGGCGATGGGCAGGCCCAACATCGGCCGGGCGGCGGTGCGCCCGCCGGTCGACTACTGGCCCTGGGGCCCCGACGTCGAGCCGGCGCGAGGGCCCACGGGCGCGCGGCGCCCGGCCGAGGTCTCGACGGGCGACCGCAAGCGAGACGAGCTGTTGCGGTGGCTGCGGACGCGACCCGGTGCGGCGGCGGCCGGGGACAGGGGGCCGGCGCCGGTGGGTGGCGTCCCAGGCGGCGGGGCGCAGGCAGGCGGGG
>JBIOZN010000323.1:0-2026 GCA_044871175.1 Acidimicrobiales bacterium
CCGCGCGGCGTGCCCCAGATCGAGGTCACCTTCGACATCGACGCCAACGGCATCGTCCACGTGTCGGCCAAGGACCGGGCGACGAACAAGGAGCAGTCGATGACGATCACCGGTCAGTCCTCGCTCAACAAGGACGAGATCCAGCGGATGGTGCGCGACGCCGAGGCCCACGCCGAGGAGGACCGCCGCCGCCGGGAGGAGGCCGAGGTCCGCAACAACGCCGACTCGCTCGTGTACCAGACCGAGAAGGTGCTTCGCGAGCAGGGCGACAAGGTGTCGGCCGACGAGCGCGCCGCCGTCGAGGGCCCCCTGGCCGACCTCAAGTCGGCGTTGTCGGGTAGCGACGTGGAGGCCATCAAGTCGGCCACCGAGAAGCTCATGGCCGCCTCCCAGAGCTTCAGCCAGAAGCTCTACGGGGCCGCCGCCCGCGACGCCGGTGCTGCCGGCACCTCGGCCAGCGGCCAGGCCGGAGGCCCGGGCGCGGGCACCGGTGCGGCCAACGACGAGGAGATCGTCGACGCCGAGATCGTCGACGAGGGCAAGTGAGCGCCGACCCGCGAGACGTGGACGCCACGGGCACCGACCCTCTTCCCGAGGAGGAGGCGGTGCCCGACACGGCGCTGCTCGACGGCGAGGAGGCCCTCGCCGAGGTCCCCGGCGCAGATCCCCGTCTCGCCGAGTTGACGGCCGAACGCGACCAGTACCGAACCCTGGCCCAGCAGGTGCAGGCCGACTTCGAGAACTACCGCAAGCGCGCCCTGGCCCAACAGACCGACGAGGTCAACCGGGCCACGGGCAAGGTGGTCGAGGCCTTGCTGCCCGTGCTCGACGCCTGCGAGCTGGCCTACCAGCACGGGACCGACGGCGTCGAGCCCATCTGGTCGAAGCTGCTGGGCGAACTGCAGCGCCAAGGCCTCGAGCCCATGGATCTGCAGGACAAGCCGTTCGACCCCAACGAGGCCGAGGCCGTCGTGCACGAGCCCGGCGACTCGCACAACCCGGTCGTGGCCGAGGTGCTGCGCACCGGTTACCGCTGGAAGGGGCGCGTCCTGCGCGCCGCCATGGTCAAGGTGAAGGGCTGAAGGAGGTGAGGAATGGCGCCCCAGCGTGAGTGGTTCGAGAAGGACTACTACAAGGTCCTCGGGGTCTCCGACACGGCGACCCAGAAGGAGATCACCAAGGCGTACCGGAAGCTGGCGCGCCAGTACCACCCCGACACCAACTCGGGCGACCGCAACGCCGAGGAGCGGTTCAAGGAGATCTCGGCGGCCTACGACGTCGTGGGCGACGAGGCCCGCCGCAAGGAGTACGACGAGGTGCGCCGGCTCGGGCCCATGGCCGGCGCCTTCGGCGGCGCCGGCGGGCCGGGGGCGGGCGCCGGCGGCCCGGGCGGCTTCGGCGGCGGCGGCTTCAATTTCAACGGCGACGTGGGCGATCTGCTCGGCAACCTTTTTGGCCGCGGTCGCCGCGGTGGTGGCGCCGGGCCGGGCGGCGGAGCCGGGCCGCGCCGGGGCGAGGACCTCGAGGCCACGCTCACCCTCGCCTTCACCGACGCCGTGCACGGCATCACCACCGCCCTGCAGCTCACGTCCGACGCGGCCTGCTCCACCTGCCACGGCTCCGGCGCCAAGCCGGGAACGAGCCCGCACGTGTGCCAGAACTGCGGCGGCCGGGGCGTGGTGGACGAGAACCAGGGCCTGTTCTCGTTCTCCACGCCGTGCTACGCGTGCGGCGGCCGAGGCATGGTGGTGGACGAGGCCTGCCCCACGTGCGGGGGCGCCGGCATCGAGCGCCGGCCGCGTGAGGTCAAGGTCCGCATCCCCGCCGGCGTGGCCGACGGCCAGCGCATCCGCCTACCCGGACGGGGCGGTCCGGGCCGCAACGGCGGCCCGCCGGGTGACCTGTTCGTCGAGTGCCGCGTGCTGCCCCATCCCGTGTTCGGCCGCAGCGGCGACGACCTCACGCTGCGGGTGCCGATCACCTTCGCCGAGGCCGCCCTCGGCGCCGACATCGAGGTGCCGCTGCT
>JBIOZN010000324.1:0-4245 GCA_044871175.1 Acidimicrobiales bacterium
CCCCGCCGGCGGTGCCGGCCACGGTGATGAGCCCTCTGGTGGACCGGTACGTGCAGGCGTGCGAGGACATCCTGCGCGGCCCCTACGGACGGCCGGTACGCGACTGGTTGGACGCCCGCGGGCTCGACGACGCGACGGTCGCCGCCAACCGGATCGGCGCCGACCCCGGCCGCCGTTACCTGCCCCGCCCTCGGGGCCTGCCCTCCGGGACCGGTGTCGCCGCTGTCCTTCCGGCGTTGGACGTCGCCGGCAACCTCACCTACGTCCAGGCCCGGTACCTGCACCCCGATCAGACCGGCCGCAAATACGACAACCCCGCCGCCGTCCTCGCCCCCCACCCCCGCCTCGCCTTCCCCGCGTCCAGCGGGCAAAGGGCGGGGGTGCTGCTGGTGTGCGAAGGCCTGCCCGACGCCCTCACCGCCGCCCAGGCCGGCTACCGCACCGTCGCCCTGCTCGGCGCCTCCACCCCCGACCCGGCGGTCGCCGCCCGGCTCGCCAACCACGCCGCCAACCTGGGTCTCGACCTCGCCATCGCCTGCGACCCCGACTCCGCCGGCCGCCAGGTGACGGCCACCCTCACGGGCCTGCTCGCCGCCCATCACCTCCACCCCAGCGTCGTCACCCCACCCGACGGTCACGACCTCAACGCCTGGGCTCTCTCCGACCCGTCGTGGGCGGACCGCGTCGACCAGCACCTCACCGGGATCCACATGGCGGTTGGCGACGGGGTCGAGCTGTGAAAGCCACCGCCCCGAGAACGGCCTCGGATAGCGTGACCGGGAGCGGTTCGAGGCGGCACCGGCAAGCCCCTTCCCAGCGCCACCACGCGTGGAAGGACCGGTCATGAACGTCCTCACCGTCACCGGGCGGCTCACCGCCGACCCAGTACGCCGCGACACCCCCAAAGGGGTCGTGTGCGAGTTCCGTCTCACCGTCGACACCCGGCCCCGCCTGTGGATCACCGTGCAAACCTGGGGGCAGCTGGCCGGCCGCTGCGCCCTCCACCTTCACGCCGGCCGTCACGTCGCCGTCACCGGCCCTCTCATCTGCGAGGAGTACGCCACCCGGGCCGGCGACCACGCCACCCGCTGGTACACCCGGGCCACCAGCGTCACCTTCCTTGATACCCCAGGAGATGCCCCCGCTCATTCGGCCGGCACCGGCGCGACGCACGACGGGGTCGGGACCCGATGAAGGCCACACGTCCCCAGGTGGGGGAGTGGGTCTTCCGTCACGCTGGCGGGTGCCTGCTCGACACCCCCGACCTACCGGTCCCGCCCGCCCGCGTCGGATGGCGGTGGGCGGCCACCGTGTGGCCCGACCCGCTCGCCGGCGACGGCTGGGCCCACCTCCTGTGGCCGCCGGGCGAGCGGGGCTGGCAACTCCCGTTCACCCTGGCCATCGGGGACGTGGTCGAGTTCGGGATCACCAGCGCCGACCCGGACGGTCAGCCGATGCGGGCGCACACCCACTGCTGGTACGGGTGGCTCGACCACGCCACCACCCTGGCCCTCATCGTCCACGGCCCCTATCCCACTCCCGGCTCGGCCCACTGCGGCGCCCGGCCCGTCATCGACGAGGTTCGCCTCGCCCAACTCGACCCACCCCGCCTCCCGGCGTTCGAGGGGACGGACCTCGAGCAGTTCCCCGGCCCATGACGCAAGACCGATCCCCCCCAATCAGTCGCGTCACCGTCGTCGGGCCCGGTTCATGCTTGCTCGCACCGGCGTGCGCGCGGTGATCGGACGATGAGATGGGCGCCGGAAGCGGCCGACACGAGCGGGAACCGGGTGGCGGTTTCGACACGGTCCTGATCGCCGCCGGCAGTCTGGTGCTGGCGGTCGCGTGCACGACGTGGGCGGGCGCCCAGCTGGCCGTCACGTTCACCGGCGGCCACGTCGGGGGCGGCATCGACACGTGGCTGCGTACCGCCGCCCGTCTCGCCCGCGGGCAACCACCGGCGCAGGCGTGGGGGACGGCGGCCAGCCGGCTCCCCACCCCTTGGCTGTACTGGACGTGCACGCTGCTCGTCGCGCTCACTCTCGTTGCCGCCGTGGTCGCGCTGACGATGGTGTGGCGTCGTGTCGACCGCGATGGACGGCGCCGCCGGTTCGGGCAGGACACCCAGGCCCGCCAGGCCAGCCGGGCCGACATCGCCCCCCTGGCGGTTGAGCGGGTGGTGCCGCCCACCGGACGGATGCTGCTCGGTCGCCTGGCCGGGCACCGCCAGCTGCTGGCCACCGAAGACCGCTCCCGGCATCCGCTCACCGGTCGGTCGGCCCGCCGTCAGGGCAACCGGGGTTCGGTCGCCCTGCTCGGCCCCACCGGGTCAGGCAAGACCGCTCTCGCCACCGCCGCCATGGTGACCTGGGACGGCCCGGTCGTGGCCGTGTCGGTGAAACGGGACCTGTACGACACGACGGCGGCCGCCCGAGCCGCCAGGGGTGAGATCGCCGTGTTCGACCCCGGCGCCGCCACCAATCTGCCCACCGCCCGATGGTCGCCGCTCACGTCGGTGTCGACCTCGTCGGGGGCGTTGCGCACCGGTCGGGCGCTTGCCCAGGCCATTCCTCGCAGCGGGGTCACCAACGCCGAGTACTGGGCCAAGCACGGCGAAAAACTGTTGGGCGCGTTCATGTGCCTGGCCGGTCTGGCCCAACACCTCCACCACGACGACATCACGGCGGGGACGGCGCTGTCGATCGAGCAGGTTGCCGCCTGGGTCACGGGCATGGCCATCGCCACCGAACCGACCATCAACCGGCTGCTGCGCCAAGGACTCGGGGAGGACCAGCCGCTCGAGGTCAAGCTCATGGCCCGCCACGCGGCCACCACCTTTGCTGGCGTCGCCAAAGAGGATCACAAGATCCGTTCCAGCATTTACGCCACCGCCGCCCTCGCCCTCGACCCGTGGCTGGAACCCTCGGTGGCCCACTCCGCCAGCGACTCGGCCCGCCCCTTCTACTGGTCCGACCGCCACTACCCCCGCCGGCCGCGCCACGTTGACCTCGACTGGCTGATGGCCGGCCCACCCGACCGGGCCAACACGCTGTACCTGACCGCCTCGCAACCGGAGTTCGAACGACTCTCACCCGTGCTCGGCGGTCTCCTCGCCGACCTCAAAGACACCATCCACGCCTGGGACATCGCCGGGCGCCGGTTGGACAAACCCCTGCTGTTCGTCATCGACGAAGCCGGCCAACTCGAGCTGGGCTGGCTTCCCGCCGAAGTGTCCACCATCGCCGCCCTCGATGCCTTCTTCGTCACCTGCTGGCAGAGTCTGTCCCAGATCCAGCACCGCTACACCAGCCTGGCCGACGCCGTCCTGTCCGGACATCGCAGCAAATGCTTCTTCGCCGGCATCGACGACCTCACCACCGTCCGCTACCTGTCCGGGCTCTTAGGCCACGAACACGTCACCCGGTGGACCACCTCCCACGACCTCCCGGGCCTGTTCACCGGCGTCGGCCGTCACCGGCGCAGCGTCTCGCAAAGCGTGCAGCGCGACGAGTTCGCCCCCGCCAACACGCTGCGCCAGATGTACCCCGGCGAGGCTGTCCTCCTCCACGGCACCCTGCCCCCCGTCCACCTCGACGCCGTCCGCTGGTGGCTCGAAAAGGACTTGCGGGGTCTCGTCCCCCTCGACACGGACGGCAACCCGACACCACCCGACGGCATCCCCACCTGCCCGCTCACCGACCATGACGCCGGTGCCCCCCGACCGGCCGTGGACCCCGCCACGCTGCAGGCCGCCCTGGCGCAACTCCCGTCCGCCGCCCGTGCCGGGGGCGAAGCGCACATCGGCGAGCCCGCGGGCACGCCCCCACCGAGCGGGCCATCCTTCCTGGGGGATGGAGCGGCGGTGTTGCCTGACCCTCCACCGAAACGGCCCATCTCCGCCGACCACGATGTGGTTACGGGACGGTGCGACCTGTGCGGCCAACGTCTTGGCCCCGGAGAAGGCACGTTCGACCGGCAAGGCCGGCGCACGATCATCCGCTGCGCGCCCAGCTGCGTCGCTCGACGCCGCCAGGGCGACATAGGGCCGTGACTCTTCGGGCGCGTCGAGCGGGAGTAGCTCGCCACGCTGCGCTCCACCGCCCTGACGAGCGCAGCTCGAGCTGGTGTGCGTGGCGGGGTGAGCGGTTGGGGGTGCGGTGCGATGAGCGGGGATGGTCAGCGTCGGCGGGATGGACGTGTGCCGCACTCTCGAAGCCCATGTGCAACGACCACCTCCGAGGAGGC